>JBFHGR010000036.1:0-29150 GCA_041583015.1 Parvicella sp.
ATGCATTGAAACTTAAGTGAGAATCATAAGTATATCCAACTCCTAGTCTAATTCCATAAATAATTTTGTCTAAGTTGTCTTCATTGGAGATGACACTAGAAGAAACCTTGTAGGCTGGAGGAAAGAAAAAGGACAATGTACCTGTTGTATCAAGTGTATTTAAATCTACAGTTTGAAGAAGCGGAACATTAGAAGTTACCTCCTCTATTTTAGTAGATTTTATTCTGAACCCAACATAACCTCCTGCGGTAAATTGAATTGATTTCCATTCATACGTTGCAGAAATAGGAATTTCAAAATGTAACAAATTGGCAACACCATAGGTTTTGTTGAATTGATTTAAGTAGAGTCCATTAGCTTGAAGCGTAGAGTCTATTTCATCTACATCTACTCCAGCTGTTTGCAAAAGAGTTCTATAACTATCCAATAAGGAAATAGTGTCTGAAAATTGATACTGCAACCTTCTGTCGGAAACGCCAATTCCCAAGTTTACTGTGAGATTATCCAAAATTTCATATTTTCCAGAAACAGTTCCTGCAAAACCTATTTTGTGATTTACCCCAGTTCCCGTTTCAGGAAATGGCATTATGTTTATGCCTACGTTAGGTTCAATAGAGAATTTTTGAGCAATTAAGGAATTACATATAAGTATAAGACCAAGAAAAGAAATTATGTATTTCATTACAAATAGGTTGGTTATTTGTGGCAAATATAAAACTTTAACAGTTTTGTTATGAGGAATTAATTAACTGAGGTTTCTATGTAGGATAAAAGGTCTTAATTTACTTTACCAAATAATAACTCTTTCTATTGCTTTGAGTACTTATAACCAATTGATATACACCTTTGCTTAAATTGCCTAAATCATTAATGTAAAGAATAGGTTGAGTTGCCAAGTTACTTTGTAGGTAAACTTGTCTACCGGTCATGTCTATAATGCTTAAGTTCACATTGGCATCTACTTTGTCTAATCCTTTGATAATGATGTTATTCTCAAAAGGATTGGGGTAGGTAGTTACCATTCCCCAGTTTAACTCTTCCACGGCAGAACTACTAAGGGTATCTTCTACGGTTATTGTAAAGTAAGTAGTGTCATTGCTGCAACCAGAGTTCATTGCAATTAAAGTAACTTCATATACACCTATGCTTCCGTAAAGATTCCAAGGGTTTTGGTCTGTACTTGTATTGCCATCACCAAAGTCCCAATCATAGGAAGTAGCATTACTACTAGTGTTGGTGAATGAAACGATTGCATTGGGTAAATTAACCGTTGTACTGTTTGGGCTAGCACTAGCTGTTGGGCCAGGATTTACAGTAACGGTTATACCTTGACTTAATTGATCTGAACCCCCAGGCCCACTTGCCACTAACGTCACATTGTATGTTCCGGAATTGGCAAATGTCACGTATGGATTGCTAACAGTGTTATCTGTTATTACACCACCTGTAACACTCCATAAGTAGGTTGTTGCGTTGGTTGAATTGTTTATTAATTGAATGGAGTCTCCTTCACAAATATTTGTGATATTAGCAGTAAAACCTGCTACTGGTACTTGCGTGGGGTTTTCCAATAATTGTCCGTCTGAAGATGTTACGGTACTTACCAGTCCTGCTCCATTTGTAGTTCTTATGCTTATATAATAGGTTGTGTTGTAAGTTAAGTTTAATCCAGTAGCAGTGAAAGAGTTGGATGTTCCGTTATTAGTCCAGTTGATGGTGTTTGTAGCGCCTGGAGATGTGCCGACTGCATATTCATATTTTGCAATTCCACTATGTGAATCAGTTGAGGTAGTCCAGTTTCCTGATATTTCATTGTTAATATTGAATACATCAATATCAGTACTCAATCCATCGTTAACAGTCACTGTTGCTGGTGTTGTCCAGTCCACATTGATCATGTCATTAGTTACTGTGCTCCAGTTATTGGCTTGGTCTATTACTATAGAGCGAATGTTAGCAACTGGTGTACTTGAGTTTGGGTTTTGATAACGAATATCTGCGTTGCTATTCCCAATAGTTATGGTTTCTGATGTGTTTCTGCTTTTGTAAACAGTAATATTGTCATAAATAGCAGTACAATTTCCTGTTCTAAGTGAGATGCTATTGGCACTTGTTAATGGTGTTGGGTCGGTCCAGGTAGATACTAAGTTGTCATTCAGATAAACTTGGATTAACCCTGATGCAGGATTGAACAAAACTTTAAAATCATAAGTAACATTCGGGTCAATAATTACGTCATCATCAGTTTGAATAGTGATGCTGTTGGCTACAGTGTTGTAGATTTGGCATTTGTCGTTATCTGCTCTAAAGTAAACCATGTATGAGTTTCCTCTTTGAGTTTGTGTGGCATCATCACAGAAAAAGTGAATACCAGCTCTTCTATTTGGTCCTGTACCACCAATTTGACCTGTCCAGTGATACAAGTAGGTATGAGCATTGTCTTGAGTAAGTGATGTGTACAAGTTGGTGTTGCTTTCATTTTCATCGGATTGGTGTAATGCACCTGAAACAATGTTCCATGTTCCTAAACTATTGGTCCAATCCGTGCTTAATGTACTTTGTTCAAATGCTTCGTTGAAGAATCCGTTGTCTGGGTTGGCACTCCAGTTTGTTCCGTCATAATCACTAACATTATAGAAGGAAGTTTGTACTGCATTATTGTCAGCGTCAGTAAATGTTGCGTTAAAATCTGCTGTTTCCCATGCGTTAGGGTGGCTAACGGTGGTAGTGGGTGCTACGATATCTTGGTTACAGGTCCAGTTTGCAATAAAGCCAGGTGCAACGGTAGCACCATCTGAAGTCCATCTAAAAGTAACGGCTCCGGAAGAAGATGTAAAAGTTCCTGGCGAAGTTGTTCCAGTGAATGGTGAACCAACTATTTGTGTTGCGTTAACATCAGCACCATCATATATATATAAGTAGTCATAATTGGCCTCTACATCAAATTCTGTGAAGTTAAATGTAAGAGCGGTGGTTCCCGGAGGATCAATTGTCCAGGTATAATCTTCATCGTTGTAATAGTCTTTGTGTGGTCCGCCAAAATCGTGTATTGTTCCCGTGCATGCATCTGCTTGACAATCGGTTAGGTGTGTTTCAATGGCGTCCCAGAACTCTGTGCGACCATCATCGTATCCAAGTGCCCAAATTCCCATTCCTCCAATGTCGGTTTGTTCCACGAATTCCAATCTTTTATTGAAGCCATCTTCCATTGTAATGAAAGTTTGTTTGTTACTGCCATTGTTGAACGCAAAAATATCAGTGTAACTGTCTTGATCCCATGTGTGGTTGGCAGCAGAGTAATTTCCGCTTGAGTTGTTTTTTACCACTGCGTAGGTCTTAGCACTCCCTGAACCTGTAGTGGCTGAGGGTATGGTCAAACTAGTTGTGGGCCATTCATAGCCGTAATATGGAAGTCCAAGGATAAATTTATCTTTAGGACATCCTTGATCTAAGTAATAGGAGGTAGATTGAGATAAACTAAAATTGTAAGTAGAGCCAAAGTGATATAAAGGATCACAGGGGCCAGTACTACTACTTCCTTGGTAATAATAGGCATATCCCATAATAATATAGTGGTCTACTTCTGGTTCCATAATACCAAAGTCAAAAACATTACTCCAATCAACAGCATACAAAACAGTGCTTACTTCGGAACCTGGAATTGCTGCATGCATTTGATTTGAGAGGTCTACCATAAAATTGGCAAAATTGGTCTTTTGAGAAGCAGGTAAGCCTTCAAAGTCAATCTGAACACCATGCGCTCCTCTGGATTGAACAAGATTGATGAGGTTGGTGATTAATGTTTGTTGAGCGGTGCTACTTCCAAAGAAAGTATTGTGGCCTGAAAATAAGGTTGCGCATAAAGTTACTTTAGTGTTTCCGCTTGCCAATGCAGCATCTACGGCAGCAGATGTTGCCCATCCATGAGTGGAATTGGCTTCTCCTGTACTAGAATTTACTTCGTAACTGAAGAAAGAAAAATGAGAAAGCAAATCCCAATCGTAATTTTGATAGGCATTACCTATCCAGTATGGATGCCAGCCGTAAGTTACTTTGTCTAAGTTACATGCAGACTTCTTTTTAGGAGGCATGATTGCTGCAGACGTTGTGTTTTCATAGTAGACGGCATTATCATTACCTAAAGAGTTATAATGATTTAATTCTTGTTCGTGAATACTTTGAGCATTGAAAATAACAGGAGTAATACCTGCTATAATACAAAATGTTTTTAGTATTAAATTCATACTGTAATTATTAAAATAGGGTTAGTTCTTTTGTATTATTATTCTCTGATTGAACACACCATTTTCTGATTGGATGTTAATAAAATATACACCACTAGAAAGTTTGATTTTTGATTCGTCAACTGAGATTCTTATTTTTCCTTTGTCGATTGTTTGGTTATAAATATTGCCAATGTTTTTTCCATTGATATCAAAAATCGCCACATCTAAGTCCATTCTTTTGTTCGCTAAAAGCACAAGTTCAAATTGACCATTATTAGGATTTGGAAGAATAGTTACGTTAGAAAGTCCTTCAATTTCGCTAATGTTGGTTGAGTTAATAACTTCAATAGAAATGTAAGCGGTGTCATTAGGACAGTTACCATTGATGGCAATTAATTCAACTTGATAAGTGCCTACATTTGTATAAGTATTCCAAGGGTTGATATCTGTGCTAGTGTTGCCATCACCAAAATTCCAGATATATCCATTGGCATTTGTAGATTGATTGGTGAATGTTACCAGATTATTGACTTCTACCGTGAATTGTGATGGTGTTCCTGCGGCATCTGGTGCTTGATCTACCGTTATAAAGATAGATTGAGAACTTACATCAGTGCCTCCAGGTCCAGTAGCAGTAAGTTGGATGTCATATGTGCCTGTGGTGGTAATATAAGCATAAGGATTAGCAGCTGTGCTAGACGAAAGTGTAGCGCCATTGTTGATAGTCCAAGAATAGGTAGTTGCATCCGAACTGCTATTAGAAATCAAAAGTGAGTCACCTTCACAGATTGAAGAATTGAAAATAGTGAAACTTGCTACAGGTGGATTTGTTGGATTGTCAATTGTTATTCCATCTGAAGTAACAGTGTTAGAGATAAGTCCAGCTCCATTTTCAGTTTTAACAGAAACGTAGTAAGTGTTTCCAAATGTTAGTGATAATCCTGTATGTGTAAATGAAGTGTTAAACCAATTGTCGGTCCAGTTTACTATATCCGTTGCGCCAGGAGTCGTTCCGATAGCGTACCAATATCTTTCAATATCAGAGTGTGTATCTGCGCTTGCTGTCCAATTGGCAGATAATTGAGTGTTATTTGTCTGGTTGTCAATATCTACGCCAGTTCCGTCATTTATGTTTGTTACGACAGATGGTGTAGTCCAGTCTACGTTGATGTCTTGACTTGCCAAACTCGAAATATTTTTTGCTACATCAATGGCAATAGATTTTACTCTCCCAGAAGGTGTAGTGGAGTTGCTATTTTGATAACGAATATCTGCGTTTGCTCCAATAGTGACCAGTTCGCTTGCTCCATGCTCGTGATATGCTTTAAGATTATTTACCTGATAATAAGATTCTCCGCTTCTAAATGAAATTGCATTTCCAGAGGTGTACGGTGAAACATCGTTCCATGTTGCACCAAGGGTGTTGTCAACCCAAACATCTATATCACCAGAAGTTTTACTGTAGGCAATTTTAACATCATACCACTGATTATCATTTAAGGTAAATGGTTGGTCTAGCTCTAATGTGAATACGTCATTGATTACTTTATAAATTTGAATTTTATTATTGTCTGTTCTAAACCAAACAAAATAGGAGTTACCTCTATTTGTTTGTGTTGCATCGTCACACATAAAATGGAATCCTGCTCGTTTATTAGTTCCGGAGCCATTAATTTTCATGGCATAATGATAGAACCATTCATTGTGATTATCTTGATTTAAAGTTGCGTAAATGTTAGTATTACCATTAGATTCGTCAGATTGGTCCAAATAACCGCCTATTAAATTCCATGTTCCAGAAACACCGGTCCAATCTACGTGAATGGCAGATTGGTCAAAATTATCTGAGAAGAAACCGTTATTGGCATTTGCTCTCCAGTCAGAGCCATCAAAATCAATCACTTGGTAAAAAGTCTTATCAACTCCACTTCCGCCAGTTTCATCACTAGCAGTGAAGGTAGCAGTGAAATCTTGCGTTTTCCAGTTGTTTGGTGTTGAAACAGCAGTAAGAGGGGTGGTGACATCAGCTGTTCCACCACTACCGATGGAACTATTCCATACAATTTCCCAGCCTGCATTATTAGTTGCGCAATCTGATCTGAATTCAATTAATATGGATCCTCCAGTTGATGTTAATGTTCCAGGGTTTGTAGTTCCTGTGTAAGTTCCTATTAGAGAAGAGGAAGTTGTTGCGCCATCATATACAAACATGTAATCCCAGTTTTCTTCAATATCAAATGCATTGAAAGTGATTGTTACATTAGTTGCTCCCACTGGTTGGATTAAATATAACTTTCTTTCATCATCAGCGTAATTTCCACTTGCACCACCAGAATCAAATAATGACCCCGAAGCAGTTGTTAAGGGAGAAATGGTAGGGTTATTATTGATAAGATGATAAAAATTGGGCCAGTTCCAATTGATACCTGGATCAGTATGTGTGTTGTTGGGGAAGTGTTGATGTCCTTTTATTTTAGTGCAGCCACCAAGAACATTAACGCCACTGCTTGATGCGCCATAATATGTTCTTAAAGGATTGATACCATAACCACTTTGTGTTATATCTCGACATATATTAGCTGAAGCGTTGTAAAGTGCAGTAGTATACCAAGATGGGTCGCTTACATAGCCTTCGTGTTCTATTCCTATTGTGTATGGGTTTTCCGCTCCAACGTGCCAGGCTTTGTCTGATTCGAGTACCATTTGAGTTACTTGTCCGTCTGAACTTCTTACAACATAATGGTAGGAAACATTTGAACTACAGTTTTGCGACCATGATATTGCGCCAGCGTATGAGCCTTGAATGGTGTGGATAGTAACGGCAGAGATTGCTGTACCACTTCTTGAAGAGTAGTTGCAACTAGGTGCGGCATTCCATATTCCAGCTGGATAATCAGCGGATCTATTTTGAACAGGAGTAAAAGTAGTCCCTTGACCATTTGTTACAGAAACGTTATTAATTGACACTTGAGTAGAACTTAGGATGGAGTAATTGGTCTCTCCAAAGACTTGAGTTAAATCAATTTGATAATTAGGGAAGTTATAATAGTTTTGGTTATAAGGTTTTGCAACAAAACTTAAAACGCTGTATATGTGAGAGTTTAGTGCGAAATTATTTACTGGATTATGATCTAAAGGAATTTCGGCTAATGCTTCTAAAACTTCAATATGGTCTTTGGGGTTTGTTGAGGAGATGTTAAAATCGTTGAGCAATGTTTCATAAGCTGCTGCAAAAGCAAGTATGGATGTTTGAGGATCTTCTTTTATGTTTTCAACTGAGTATCCGCTTAAATTTGAAATGTTGATTAAGTTATTTCTAAAATATCCTTGGCCATCTTCAGTAAGGCCCATAACAGAATATACTTTTGGCAGTCCCGCACAAGATTCTTGTGTTGCATCATTTAAATGAGAAAAATGAGTGGTGGTGAAAGACCAACCTTCCAAAATTCCCTTAGGGACATTGGGATAGAGCTGATAAGCCGTGTTCATTTCAGTTTGGTAACTGTTTAAAATGGCTTGAGATAATGATGAAAAGTAGAATAGGGTAGTGGTTAATAAAAGTAAAGTTCGTTTCATAAATTACTTAAAATGAGTTGATTTTCCTAGGTTTATAACAAAAGTACATTGAAAAATGCACTTTATCAACTGTAAAAGTAAAATATTTAATCGACAGAAAACAATGTTTTGTCGGTTAAAATTAAAAGCCTATAGTAAGTCCGCCACGAAGGATGACGGGAGGGCCTGAAGGACCTAGTAGGTAAGTGCTTCTATATGGACTATTGGGGTGGTCTATTACATCGTATAGAACTGTCACGGAAAAACTGATGCCATCTCCAAATGAATATCCTGCACCTAAGAATCCCATGTATGCCATTGCTCTTTCTCCGTAACTTGGGCTTAATGGGTTATAGTCGTATGCTCTTAGTCCTTCTAACTCAGCATGCAAAAATGCTTGAGGAATAATTTTATATCTAGCAAATACACTTCCTCCATAATTGGTATAATTTTCTTTGTAGTACAAGTCCCTTAGGAGTGAATATCTTAATCCTAAACCTGCACCAATTTTGGTTGTTATTTTATATCCTATTATGGGAGAAAGGTCTAGGTATAAAGCATTGCCAGACACACCAAAGCCTATATTTCCACCAGTAAATAGTCTATCTTTGAATGGAACTTCCGATAGAGAATTATCTGATTTTTGTTTTGAATCTTCTTTTGTGTATTGAGCAAGTGCAGTGCAATGCACAAAACTTAGGAATAATATGAGTAGAGGAAGTTTTTTCATAGTGATTATTGTTTTCTTAATGCGCAATAAAAAGATATTGTAACATTGTTTTCAGTACCAGTAGCACCTTTCATACCATATTTGACACGGTCAAAATCGAATTTGCCTTCAAAAATTTCTAATTGAGAATCTTCACTACTTGGTCCAAGATAATTAAAAGGAACAGAAAGTTGACTTTCAAGTCCCATGAATTTTATTAATCCATTTGCAATGTAACTGGTATCCCCCTTTGTGATGTTGTTACTTTCAAAAGTTATTTTCGGAAATTGAGCAACATCAAAAAAGTCTTCACCTCTAAGGTGGTCATCTCTCATGTCTTCAGCAGTGTAAATGCTACTTGCATCTATTTCTACATAAATAGTTTTGGTTGTGTCTTTAGCTTCTAATGAAATTAAGAAGTCTTTAAAAGTGCCTTGTGTGGCAGTCGTACCACCGATGTTAAAAATTATTTCGGAAGATACAGGCTTAGTCATTTCAGAGATATAAGTTCCGTTTAAAGCAACCATACTATTCAAAACAACACCGTTGGAAGTTTCTTCTTTATTTTCCACTTCTTGGGCTTCCACTTTTATTATTTCACTTTCTGCTTTATGTGTATTGAGGTACCATTGGAAGCCTAAGTAACCTCCTATTGCTAAAATAATTAAAACAACTCCACCTATTATTAATTTCTTTTTCATATCTGATAAAACGTTAAAACATACTTATTGTTTCGTTAAAGGTCCCTTCAATTTTATTCCCTTTTCTATCCATAACTTCAAATTTGCCGCAAATATTGTCGCTACTATTGCCATAATCGATTATTTCTAGATAGCCTTCAAATGAATCACCGAAGTTATGTTGTCCCAATGATTTGGAATTTAGTGATGTGGAAAGGTATTTTTCGGAATTGTTGGATTTACTTTTGAAAATCGCTTTTTCAATCATCATTGTTTCTATACCAATGATGTTAAAAATGATTTCTAATTTTTTTGATTCGCTAGTCCAAGTAATTTTTAGTCCGTTATTTCTACTTATAGTACATTTAAAGTCGTCTGTGTTGTGCTTTTTATTGGCCAATTGTAATAAGGAAATCTGAGAAATGTTATTGCAATTTAATGTTGCGTTTATTGAATTGTTTTCTACTTTATTCATTGTTGTTTTACTGTCCTCAGACTCACTGGAAGCGCTTGTATTTTTGGTGGTGCTTGTGTTATCATTTTCAGTTGATATAACTTTTTGTGGAGTACAACTGCTAAGAATAAACATAAGTGTCATTAGGGTGCTATAAACTATCCCAATTAAAGTTCTTTTTTCTAACATATACTTCTTTTTTAACTTTTGCAACGACCACATCGTCAATGTCTTTGATGTCTGTTTCAAAATGGTATGTGGCCTTGCCAATGGTGTCTATTTCGTTTTTTATTTCTAAAATTCTTTCTTTGGGAATCTCAATATTAGAAAAGACTTTTGACTTACCAGGTTTTATAAATTCTACTTTAGCTGATTTATCCCAAACAATGTATTCGTCACCTAAATTTAAAATTAGGATAAAGACATAAAATGGATCCGTCATGGCATATAATGATCCGCCAAATTGAGTGCCAAATAAATTTCTATTTCTTCTAGAAAGATTAAGTGCAACTAAAAACCTTGTTCTTTCTTTGTTTACCTCCTTTATTTTTATTCCAGCGCCTAGGAATGGAAACCAAATGTTTATGATTTTAAGATTCTTTAAAAAAAGGTTTTTCATTAGAATAATTGCTTCGAGTTGTTGAGTAATATATTGTCCAATATAACCAAAGCGGCCATGGCGTCTACTATGGGAACTGCTCTAGGTAAAACACATGGGTCATGCCTTCCTTTTCCATCAATAGTTGTTTTGGAATGCGAAATGTCAATAGATTCTTGTTGTTGCATAATTGTTGCCACAGGCTTAAATGCAACATTGAAATAGATGTCTTCTCCATTGGAAATTCCACCTTGAATTCCTCCGCTGTTATTCGTTTTTGTGGTTATTTTCCCTTCAACATTTTGAAAAATATCATTGTGCTCAGTTCCTTTTAGTTTAGTTCCTTGAAACCCAGAACCATATTCAAACCCCTTTACAGCATTAATGCTTAGCATTGCTGATCCAAGTTCTGAATGAAGTTTGCCAAATACAGGTTCGCCAAGACCAATTGGAACATTTTTGATAACACATTGTATTACACCACCTATTGTATCGCCTTGTTTTCGGATGGAATTGATTAAGTTGATCATTTCAGAAGCAGTTTTAGAGTCAGGGCAACGGATGATGTTGCTGTCTATTTTGCACAAATCCATTTCGGAGTAGTGCAGTGGGATTTCAACTTCACCTACACTTTTTACAAAAGAATAAATCGAAATGCCTTTTTGTGTTAAAATTTGTTTTGCAATAGCTCCGGCTACAACTCTGCTTACAGTTTCTCGAGCACTTGACCTTCCGCCTCCTCTATAATCTCGATGACCATATTTTTTTTGATAAGTATAATCAGCGTGTGAAGGTCGGAACTGGTCTTTTATGTGCGAATAGTCTTTTGATTTTTGATTTTGATTTTCAATTACAAAACCAATGGGAGTACCTGTGGTTTTGCCTTCAAAAATTCCGGATAAGAACTGTACTTTGTCTGTTTCTTTTCTTTGTGTTACAATTTTACTTTGTCCTGGTTTTCTTCTATCTAGTTCTAACTGAACTTTGTCAAAATCAATTTCAATTCCCGAAGGGCAACCATCAATTATGCCACCTAAGGCAGGTCCGTGAGACTCACCAAAAGTGGTTAATTGAAATATTTTACCAAAAGTATTAGACAAAATGAGTAGAATTATACTGGGAAAATTGGAGTGTCCTCATCGCTCCAAAGAGGTCCCCATTGGATTTCTGTAGCAATACCTTCATCAAACCAAATGTTTAAACTTTTTGAGTCAAATTTTAACACTCTGTCTGTTGCTTCCAAACTATCTTCTTCAAAATCAGTAAATCCAATTTCTGTTAATGTTTTGATTACCTCGTCATAAGTTAAACCTACAATTTCTTTACCTTCAAGTGTTTGTTCTTCATTGCTGCCAGCAATCATAACTAATTTCCAATCGTCTGCTTCATCAAATGAAATTGAAAAATCAAATTCATCATAATGCCAAACTTCCGTTAAGTCTTCGTCTTCTTCACTGTATGAGAAAAGTTCTTTTTCTGTTGGTTCCCCAATTAATTTTTTGACAGCATCTCTGTCCATCCCGAACTTTAAATCGTCAATACCAATACCTATTTTTACTGCAGTCATTTTGTTTTTACATTAATTTCTGCAAAGATATACTAAAGGAATTAAATCTCGATACCGATAACTAAAACATCATCCATTTGTGACATGTCCTGTTTCCATTTATAGAAGAAATCTGCTATCGCTTCTTTCTGTTGAGGCATTTCGAGTTGTGACACTTGATCGAGCACTTCTTGGAATACGTTTATTTTCATTTTTGATTTTCTTGGTCCACCAAACTGATCTGCGTAGCCGTCAGAAAATATATATAATTTATCACCTGGTTGGACATCGGCTTCTTTTGTTTCAAACTGTTTACCATTTTGTAATCCTCCAAGAGAGTTTCTATCCCCCTTGATAACTGTTCTTACTCCTTTTCGATATATGTATAGTGGTCTCATTGCTCCTGCAAATTTCACTTTCATATTTTTCTTGTCCTGAACTATTATGGCAATATCTAATCCATCTCTGTTACTATCAATATCATCAGTTTGTTTAAGCACCTCTACAATCTTACTGTTGATTTGTTGCAGGATTAAAGCGGGGTTATTTAGTGTTTCTTCAGTTAAAGCTTCTCTTAATAGAATGTGTGAAATCATGCTCATGAAGCCTCCAGGAACACCATGTCCTGTGCAATCAGCGCATACAATTAATTGTTTGTCTCCCATTTCACCACACCAGTAGAAATCTCCAGAAACGATATCTCTAGGACGAAAGAAAATAAAGTAATTTGGAAAGAGTTTTTCTATATACTGATCTTGCGGTAAAATAGAACGTTGAATCCTTTGGGCATAATTAATACTGTCAGTAATATCCTTGTTAATGGCTTCAATTTTATTTTTTTGTTCCACAACCTCTCTTGTTCTAAGTGCTAGATCTCTTTTTAGTTTTTCTTGATATCTTATAAACGACCTTTCTCTAAACTTTACAATAATAAAAACTACGGCAACAATGCCAATAAAGCAAATGACATAGAACCACCAGGTTTGCCAATAAGGTTTTTTTACAATGATTTTAATGCTAGCTTCTGTTCCTTCTGTTCCGTCTGCATTGTATGATTTAACACGAAATATATATTCACCTTCATTCATACGAGTATAGAAGATGGTGTTTTTGTCTGTTTTCTCAGACCATTTATCATCGTAGCCTTCAAGAATGAAACTGTATTTAACTTTTTTAGCTCCTTTGAGAGTTAGACCGGCTATCCCAAAGCCAAATTTATAGGAGCCATAATTGAGGTGTATTTCTTCATCTATTTTATATAGACTATCATTTATTGATACAAATTTGAGTGTCGTAATTGGAGGGACCTTGTTTTTGAAATCTTTATCACTATTGTAAAGAACTAGTCCATTTTCTGTACCAAACCAAATTTCATTATCTAACATGGTCATTGATCCTCTTAGGAATCGGTGGTTTAAACCGAAATATTGGTCGTACGTTTGAATTGTACTATCTTTTATGTTGATATTAGAAAGTCCTTCGTTGTGAGAAACCCAAATATTCCCTAGTTTGTTTATGCGAAGCGCATTACAGTAATTTGAAATAAGTCCATCATCTGTATTTAAGTTAAAACATTGGTTGTCTTGAAGTTTGAATAACCCAGATCCGTTAGAAGTAAACCAAATCTCACCATTGTGATCTTCAAAAATATCATTGACTTCTATTACTTCGAGACCATCTTTTATGGGGTAGTTTATTATAACTTCATCTTTTAATTCCGAAATAAAAGCGCTATTTGTACCAATAATGAGCCTGTTGTCACTTGTTTTGTAAATACAACCTATAGCGTTGTGGGGAAGACCTGTTGTGATGTTGAAAATGTTTACACCTCCAGAATTAAGGTTGTAACGATAAGCTCCATTTAATGTGGCAATGTATAACCAGTTATCTACAATTTCGATGTCGGAAATTGTTTGGGATAGGTTATCTTCTGAAATGTGAATTTTTTCAAAATGTTCTTCTCCTTTTTTTAAGACATAAACCCCATTGAGTGTTGTGCTTATGTATAGATTAGAGTCCTTGTCAAAAAGTAAATCCGTGATTTCGTCTTTAGGTATGCCATTTTCTGACGTGTAGGTTTTGTAGAGGGTAACATTTTGTTTGTCAAAATGCTCAATTTTAGATTTGCCAGCAACAAATAAATTGGTTTTATTTACTAAAACTGAAGATAGCGGGTTGTTATTTTTTTTATCAATGAAGTAGTAAGTGAACAAGTCTTCTTCTTTAGAAGCGAGACCTTCACCAAAAGTTCCAATCCAAAGTACACCTTCCCGGTCTACAAAGGAAGTGTTAACCGCATCTGTTTTTAGTCCACTATTCTTGTTGTATTTTTCTTTGATGAAAATTTGATTATCCTGAATGGAACATTTCAGTAGTCCGTTTTGTAATGTAGAAATCCATAAATAACCTTTAGATGAATAGGCTTCTGTAACTACGATTTCAGTGTTTAGGTTGTAGAAACTAAGTTTTTCAGCGGAGTAACTACCGTTTTTTTTGATGATAGTATATGCAGAGCCGTGTAACGAAATAGCGAAAGTGGTGGTGCCGTTAATGTCGATAATAGAGGCTATTTGTTCTTCTTCTTCAATGCCGATGTTTTGAGTTTTATTGAGGTGGCCACCGTCAGTTTCAATGGTGAAATTGTATACTTCAATCCCTTTATCTGTTCCTAAAAAGAAATCATCGGCTTCATTTATGAAAAGCGAATAGTATAATCTATTAGAAGATGGTTTAGGGAAAAAATCCTTGTCATTATTTTCTGTAAAATAATACAGTCCGTATTCTTGGGATACGAACCATATTCTTCCGTCTTTATCCTCGGCAATGTCGTTAATTTGAGAACCGATACCAGCTCCAATGAAAACATGGGCAAACTTGTTTTCGTAAAAAATACTACTCCCACCTTGAATGTGCCCAAACCACAAGTTGCCATTTTTATCTTTGTATGATGCAGAAACATAATCATCAACAATTTTATTTTTCTTGTAATACATTTCTACTCCAACTCCGTTGTAAACGCCAATGCCTTCTCCAGTGGATATGAATAAGTAACCTCTGTCATCTTGAACGATGCCATTTATAAATGTATTGTTCAATCCTTGTGCCTGAGTAATATATTGATAGTTGTATTCTTGAGATAAGAACTGTAGAAAGGAGAAACTTAAGAGTATTACAATTAGTTGCTTCATGAATTATTTTTGAACGGGTTTGATTGTAAGTTTTCCCGCATACTTGGGTGTTCCGCCAATAGGAACGGCAAAAAATGGCAAAGCTTCACCATATTGATTTGTTACAAAGAATACCACGTTATTATTGGTGATTTTTCTACTCCCTTTGATAAGTTGAATGTCCAAAGATGTTCCTTTTTCTTTACTTACTATAGTGTATTTGTCTTCCGCAATCTCATTGTCGCCAGACATTTTTAATTTGTATCCTTTTGTGGCAACACTGGATAGTTCTATGCTCCCGTCATTGTCGAAGTCAAAATTGGTTTGTTTGATTGAAATAACGTTGTCGTCTACAAAAGGATAGATGTGAGAGATTTGATTGTTACTTGCATTCAAACGAAAAGAATATTCAAAAGTGAAGGCATTTCCACCTGAAATAGGAATATTATCTGTTGCAGATGTGCTTAAGAAATATCGATATAAATTTCCGTCATCCCCCTTAGTACCTTGACAGATTAACTTAAAAACATATCCAAAATACTCATCAGAATATTCGCCTTGTGAAGGACTAAGTGGGCCAATTGTATACCATTGGTCATCGTATTTTGATTCGTTTTTGAAGGTTTTATTGTGGAGTAAGTTACCACTTTTGAAATTACCTATTGGGTTGGTTTCTCTTGCATCTTTTTCAGAGACACAACCTTTTCCACCATATAAACTAAATGTTGTTTCGCTGTCTGAATATTTATACGTTTCATCGTGTTTTCCTCCAGTTTCAGGGTCGAAAATTCTGATATAAAAAGGCTTGCTAAAAGACTTAGGGATTGAAAAAAAGAAAGTTTGGCAATAGTCATCATCACCATATGATTTTTTGGCGTCTTTGCCAAAAGTGACAAGGAAAGGAATGTTTTCTTCTGGTGCAGGAACGGCTTGAGCGCTGCAGTTGCTAATAGTGGCCCCCAGAATAAATATAAAAAGCACTAATTTTTTCATTGTTTCAAAGTTAATTTTTTTAGTACTCCAATTGCATTATCATAATCTTTTTCTTGCCATAGAATAAGTTTTACAATAGCATTTTTGTTTTCTATTGATACTAATGGATTTTTCTCCATTATGATTTTGTCATTCACTACCCAGTAATAATTTGAGTAGTTGATGTTACTATATCTTTGATCTGCGTTGAGTCGGATTTTGTTTTTTTCAATTGTAGCCTGAATGGTAGGTGTGTGAATGTCTATTTTAATGTCTGCAGAAATAAATGAAGTGTCTTTTAATCCTGTTTGAGTATCTTCCAGGTCACATTTCACATAGAATATTCCAGTGTCCTTATAGCAATGATTGATCGTTTTTCCTATGTGTGTGGTGCCGTCTCCTGTATGCCAAACATGTTTAAATCTAGTGCTGTCAATATTGCCATCATCAGAAAGTGAAAAGCAAAAATTATCATTAATTTCCACGAAATTATTGGGTTGTGGGAGGTCTATTTTATAATGATATATTTTATCTTTAGTATTGTTTCGATTTGAAGACAATAAGCCTTCTGTTTCATTTATAGGGATAAATAGAAAGTCGTCATATTGAGAGTTAATAGGTTGGTCTAAGATTTCTGGATCAGAAAATAAATCATTTTTGAATTGGCTCCTGTATATATCCAAGCCACCATTGCCATTAGGTCGGTCTGACGAAAAGTAAAGTATGTTTCCATTAAAATGAGGGAAAGTTTCTACCGCTTCCGTATTTATGTTTGAAATAGCAACAGGGTTTGACCATTTGTCATTGTCTAGGATAGACATGAATAGATCTGTCTGGCCTTTACTGTTCTCGTTATCGGAAGAAAAAACCAAAATTAACCCGTCTTCAGAAATGGTGGGGTGTGCAATATTATAATTATATTCTTCTTTGAACAGTTGGACTCTTTTTTCTAGTTCACTATTTAACATTGTAGTTTGAAACAGTGTTAAAAAAAGCTCAGTAGTTACACTGTCAATTCTGTTAGAACTAAAATATCCTTTACCGCTAGTAGGATTGAAGTCAATTGGACCTTCGTTTAAAGGTGAATTAATATTAGGGCCTAGATTCACTTCAGTGCCAAGAACTTTATTGATGAGATTAAACTCGATAGAATATAAGTCTAAAAAATTTTGATTGTATTCATTTACAATACCTTTCTTAGATTTTACTTTTTTATCAGAACAGTAAAAAATCTTTCCGTCAAAATAATCTGAAGCAAAAACATTTTCACCGGATTTGCCAATTTTCAATTGCTTTACTGTGGTACTTTGAGCAATAGTAAATGTGGTAATTTGCTGAATACAAATTAATAATATAAACTTTAAGATGAAAGCCGCTTGATTTGTATGTTTTTTTGCCAAAAATGAAATATTGTTTTAAATGATAAAAATAAGCAATAAGAATGAGACTATAAAATTTTGTCAGACATAATGACAATTATCGTTCCACTATTTTTAAAATTGGAAAAAGTAGAGTTATTAATTTTTGGCAAAATTGTTGTATCTTCGACTGCTTAAAATAGAAAAAATGAAAAGAATATTTATTGGAATATCATTAGTTGCAACGTTTGCATTTTCGGCTTGTGATGTATTGACAGAGGTTGCTGATGTAGCTTTGAGTACCGGAAGTGGTGAAGGAGCAGTTGCGGGACTTACAAATGACGAAGTTATTTCTGGATTGAAAGAAGCTTTGACTGTAGGTATTAAAAATGGAGCAGATAAAGCATCAATTACAGATGGGTTTTTAAAAAATGATTTAATAAAATTACCTTTTCCTCCTGATGTTATTAGGGTTAAAGAAAAATTAGAAGGAACTAGTTTAGGAAAGTCAAAAGTAGAAGAATTTGAAGTGGGAATAAATCGAGCAGCTGAACTAGCAAGCAAAGAGGCGGCTCCTATATTTATCAACGCGATTAAAGAAATGTCAATTGGAGATGGATTTGCAATTCTTAAAGGCTCTGACAATGCAGCTACAAATTATTTGAAAGAAAAAACAACAGCTCAATTAACAGAGAAGTTTTCTCCGATTGTTCAGTCCGCTATAGATAAAGTAAATGTTATGTCGATGTGGGGGAAAGTCACAACAGCGTATAATGCTACCACACTATTGACCGGTAAGGATGAAGTAAATACAGACTTAAATAAATACATTACGGATAGAGCTATTTCGGGACTATTTACCTTGGTTGCTGCAGAAGAATTGAAAATTCGTAAGGATCCTGTAGCGCGAGTAACTGATGTGTTGACAAAAGTTTTTGGCTCTTTAGATTAACAATACTTAATTAATAAAGTTAAAGCCGTAGCATTATATGTTACGGCTTTTTTGTTATTTTTACCTTATATGAAAAAATCAGTTGTAGAACATACCAATCCCATAGCGCCTTCAGAATTGATAATAACACCCGAAGGAGCTATTTATCATTTGAACTTATTGCCGCATCAAATTGCAAAAAATATAATTGTAGTAGGAGACCAATATAGAGTTGAGAAAATTTCAAGTTATTTTGATAAAATAGACCATAAAGTTGCTAAGCGGGAATTTGTAACGCATACAGGGTGGTATAAAGGGAAGCATATCACAGCACTTTCCACTGGAATAGGCTGTGATAATATTGATATCGTAATCAATGAATTGGATGCTTTGGTTAATATCGATTTAAAAACTAGAAAGCCTAAAAAGGAGCATACTCAGTTAAATATTGTAAGGTTAGGTACTAGTGGAGCCTTACAAACAGATATCCCCGTAGATGAATTTGTTATTTCGTCACATGGTCTCGGGTTTGACGGGTTAGCTGGATTTTATGATTGTACTTTTGAAGAAGAAGAAAAGGCATTGAAATCAACTTTCTTAAAACAAATCACCTGGCCTTCGGATTGTAATCCGCCTTATTTCGCGAAAGCTTCCGATGTCTTATTGAATCAATTTAAGGAGGGTATGCATGTTGGAATTACTGCTACAGCAAATGGTTTTTATGGGCCGCAAGGAAGGTCTTTGAGACTAGGAGCAAGAGTGCCAGATTTGAATGAACAATTGAATAAATTTGAGTTTGAAGGTAAAAGAATTACGAATTTTGAAATGGAAACATCTGCTTTGTATAGTTTGAGCGGAATGCTTGGTCATCACGCGGTGACTGTCTGCGCAATTATTGCAAATAGATTTTCAAAAACATACAGTGAGGATTATAATATCCCAGTTGGCAAACTGATCAAAATTGTGCTAGATAGATTTTAATGATGGACAATGAAGCTGAAATAAATGCATTGATAAATCTTGTTGATGATGAGGATGAAGCGATTTACTTTCAAATTCGAGAAAAATTATTGAGTCATGGTGTAGATGCTATACCGTATCTTGAGAATGCATGGGAGCATAGAGATTTGGGGCAGGAGTTTCAATCAAGAGTTGAAGATCTTATTCACGATATACAGTTTACTGACGTAACAGAAAGCTTGAAGCAATGGGTAGACAAAGGTGGGGTAAGTTTGATTACAGGGATTTTACTTTTAAACAAGCATCATTACCCAGAATTGAATATTTCTCATGTTAAAAGCCGAATAGAAGATATTGTTGTTGCAATAAAAGCAAATTGGAATGAGAATTTAAGTGGACGACAAAAAGTTGTAGCCATCAATCGAGCATTGTTTTCTCATTTTAATTTTATAGGAGATAATAAAGATTATTATGCCCCATCTAATTCGATTTTAAGTAAGGTCCTTGAAAGAAGAAAGGGAAATCCTTTAATGCTTTCTATTTTGTATATGGAAGTGGCAAGACAGTTAGGTGTTAATATTGTTGGTATCAATTTGCCTAGACACTTTGTGGTAGCGCTAAAAGAAAAGTCAGAGATTCAATTTTATATTTCGCCATTTAACAATGGAACTGTTATGACTTTGGCAGATATAAAAGACTATTTGCTAAGGCTAAATTTACCTTTTGATGAAACTTTTTTAGAGGAATGCAGTAACATTGCAATAGTGAAAAGAGTATTGCTCAATTTGAGTAATAGTTATATGAAGTTGAAAAACAAGGAAAAAGTAGAAGAGATTAATTTTTTGTACAAAATTGTAAAAGGTGGTAGTTGACGGATGAAACCGTGCTATTTGTCGATAAAACTAACTTAATTAACATTAAATTGGTGATTACAATTAAATATTCAAAAAAAATGAATAATTTCGTGTTGTAACTTTGAATTAAAGTAGGGTAATTAATTGATGAGGGCATCTGCAAATAGTGTTAAAGAATTATGTCGGGAAAGATATGATGATATTTTAGAGTATCATCGTATTAATGATGGTGCCGAAGAATTCGTATCTAGATTTGGAGAGTTTTCTCAAGACTATGTTAATCAAGTTTCTTCAGAAATTGAAGAGAGAATGCTAGAGGATGGAGATAGGAAAGTGGTGGTAAAAAGGATGTTTAGCATTATCGTAGAAGGGTTACAAAATATAAGACTACATGGCGAAAAAGATAAGGAAGGTAATCAAACTTCCTTTTTTATGCTGCTAAGAAATAAAGAACATTACTTTATTTATTTAGGGAATCTAGTCTTAAAAAATAATATAGATAAAATAAAAGAAAGAATAACGCAAGTTAATGCAATGGATAAAGATCAAGTGAAGGAACTTTATCTTTCTGTATTGACCAACGGTGTTATAAGTAGTAAGGGTGGCGCAGGATTAGGATTTATCACAATGTCAATGAAATCTTTAAACCAATTAGAGGGATCATTTGTTGATATTGATGAAGAAATTAGTCATTATGATCTGAGAATAACATTGGATAGACAAAAGTGATGACAGATTTACATGTAAATAGGACTAAGAACTCACCTGAAGTCGAAGGTAGTTTAAAAAAATCGAGGTTAAATATTACAGGCAATTCTTTTCCGGAGAATGCTCAAAAATTTTATGCAGAGATAGCAAATTGGGTAGAGGTTTTAGCAAAGTCTTCAGACTCCATTGAAATAAATTGTGATATTAATTACATGGCATCTTCTTCATTGATAAGTTTTTTGGACTTATTGAAAAAATGCGAAAGTAAATTTGGTCCAAATCATTGTGTGTTAAATTGGAATTATGAAAGTGACGATGATGACGCGCAAAGAACTGGCGAAGATTTTAGAAAGATTGTTGAAATGACAATTCATTTATTGCCTTATTAATTTACTTGATAGGATTAAATCGTACGTTTAAACCTATACTACAAAAATAAGGAGACGAGCCTATTCCCAACTCACCAAACCATCCAAATACCCTTCCGAAATAATGTCTAAAACCTGCTAATGCTTGAATAGAAGGGTAGGTTGCGGGTAAGTTAAAGTCAGAGACTGGTGTTTCAAATAATGTTTCCGCATTGGTTTTGCCTGAGATATTAATTTTCCAATGTGTAAGTCCTACTCTTAAACCTGTGTAAAATTCAAAATTTTCATGAGAACTATGGTGGTATAGAACTCTCAAACCATAGTTTCTTTTTTGTGTAGATATGGTTGCGCTGGACTGAACTATTGTGTTTTGAATGGTGTCTTCAAATGCATCTGTCCAATAAAATTGTTTGTGCGTGTATGCAAGTCCGATGCTGATGTTTTTGGAGATGCAAACATCTAGCATTCCATTAACGAGCATTGTAGTTTGAACTTTAGAATCCAATCCAGCTTCTTGTAGACCAAGGTTAGTTATTCCCTTAAGTGACATATTGGATAGGGAAGCTCCTGTCCCTCCTGAAAGCACAATTTCATATGGCTTGTCTTGAGCAAAGGATGCTATCGAAAGTGTAATTATTAAAAATGAAGTAAGGGTGTTTTTAAGATTTAACATGCTTTTGCTTAAGGAATTTGTAAAAGTTAAATCCTACTACGCAAAGGATTAATGTCAGCCAAAAGAAGTAGCCGTACAATAAAATATCTAATCCTCCATATTTTATTATCCACGAAAAACCTCCAATAACAGTAAGGGTGGAAAGCAGTGAAAGCGGTATAAGTTTCAGTTCTTTTCTGTATGACCAAATAATTAAAATTAGCAACAACACAGGTGTAAAAATAGTACCCATTATGATGAGGTAATTTCCATAAGATTCTGTTAGTATTAATCTAAAGAAATTGGCAGCCAAACTAAAAACACCATTTAATTCAATGCCAAAACTTAGTTTCACGATTGGCAAAAAGAGACTAACTATAAACAAAACAGATAGTGCCACCGATATAATGATGTTGGTTTTTCTTGTCATATTTATTTTTTAGGGAAGACATTGTCTGCCATTTGAAGGCATTTATAAAAAGCCTCCTCATTTAATCCATGTTCGATATTGTGTTTATTTAAATAAGAAATTAAGTTTTCCGTAGGCATATTTCCAGTCAAATCATCTTTGGCCATTGGGCAACCTCCGTAACCTTTTATTGCGCTATCAAATCTAACACAGTTGTTAAGTATAGCAGTGTGAATTTTTTCTTCCCATTTATCTGGTGTAGTATGTAGATGAGCTCCGATTTCAACATTGGGAAAGGCGGGAATTAGTTCTTTAAATATCCATTCTATTGTTTTGGGAGATGAACTCCCTATGGTATCAGACATGGAAAGAATTTTCACGCCATAATTGTTGATCAATTTATCAGCCCACTCTGCAACAATTTCTGCACTCCAAGGGTCGTCATACGGATTACCAAATGCCATAGAGAAGTATGTTACCATATGTTTGTTGTGTTTTAAACACAATTCTTGCACGTCTTGCAATCTTTCCAAAGATTCTTCTATTGTCGAATTGATATTTCTTTGCTGAAAAGTTGCAGAGATTGAAAATGGAAATCCTAAATAAGATATTTCATCAAATTGCACAGCATCTTGTGCGCCTCTTTTGTTGGCAACAATTACCAATAGTTTAGAAATAGTATCTCTTAAATCAAGTAGTCTAATTACTTCAGCAGTATCTCGTAACTGCGGAATTGCCTTGGGAGAAACAAAACTTCCCATGTCCAAAGTGTCAAATCCAACTGTAAGCAGTTCGTTGATATATGCAGCCTTGGTAGCGGCTGGAATATAATCATGTAAGCCTTGCATAGCATCCCTTGGACACTCTATTATTTTTACGCTATTCTTTTCCATCTATATTGTTCAAAATTAGTTTTTTTTGTCTAGAAAACAATAGACAATTTGGAATTGAACTAGAACTTGAATTTTTTCCCTGTTAAAAATATTTCGGTTCTCCTGTTAGCTGCGTGTTCTTCGGGGGTACAGTCCACGCCATTAGCACATTTGTTGACTAATTTCGTTTCGCCATAACCTACCGCTTTTATTCGCTCTTTCGGAATTCCTTTTTTGATAAGGTACTTTACGGCAGATTTTGATCTGTTTTCGGATAATTTGAGATTGTACGAATCTTTACCTTTACTATCAGTATGAGAGGCAAAAGTCACAATAATGTGATAATTTTTTTTCATTAGAATATATAATTTATCCAATTGTTCCGCAGAATTTGCATTTATTTCGTAACTGTTGGTTTCGTAGTAGATACTTGGTAAATTAAAACTTTCATTTTGCAATATTTCAATTCTGACATTTTCTTCGTTTAGAATTTTAAAAACATCAGCATCCTCTTTTAATCTAATATAGGTGAATTCAGAGTTGCCTTCTCTAAATGGTTGGGCTATCATTTTACCCATTCTGTCCAAAAGTACTAAACTAACTTCATCTTCTGTACCAATTTTAATAGTGTAGTTGGAGGTTGGGATTAGCGTTTTAAATTCAAAACTACCATCACGATTGGTGTAGGTTCTTGCCAGTAAGTTGCCATCTTCATCAAATGCACTTACCTCAAGTCTTTGAGCTAAGTCCCCTTTTAGTTTTTTATAAACGAATCCATTCATTCTTATTGTTAATAATGTAGGGTATTCTTCTTCAATGGGAAGGAGTATATTACTTTCGTCATAGTTTAACGGCTTAAATTGAAAGGAGCCGTTTGTATTAGACATTAAAATAAGTTTCTCACCATTGGCGTTAGTTATATAGATATCCGCTTCGTCTAAGTCGCCAATGGGAAGTATTTTAAAGTTTTTATCAATACTAAGGTTTCTAAATTCGAATTCACCTCCCTCGCCAGTAGTTGTTCTAGCGATTTCATTGTCTAATTCGTCATAAAGGACAAGCTCTACCCCAGGTTGTTTGATTTTTTTGTATTCAAAAACACCTGTCATTGTTGGATATTCGTCTTCCTCTATTTTTTCTAAATGGGTGTAATGGTATATATCATCAAGTCCTTTTCCTCCTGTTCTATTGGAAGCAAAATAACCTGTTTTGTCATTTATAGCGAATAAACTAAAGTCGTCATATGGAGAGTTTAAAGGTGCTTTAAGGTTGGTTATAACTTTGTATTGTTCTTTGTTAAGAGCTACAAATAGATCTAACCCTCCATAGCCAAAATGTCCATCTGATGCAAAAAAGAGTTTACCTTCTGAGTAATGGGGAAAAAGTTCATTTCCAGGAGTATTTATAAGTCCTGGAACAGGTCGAGGGGCACTCCACCCATATCTTCTTGTGTTTTTACAGAAGTATAAGTCAAAATTTCCATTAGAGTTTCCCTTGTCACTTGCAAAAAATAGAATTTTCCCATCATCTGAAAATGCAGGATGCATGATAGAATATTCATTGTTATTGTAATCAAAAGGTTGTGGATCTTCAATTTTTCCATTAATGATTTCAGAATAAAACAAATGCATTCTTTCACTTTTGCCATTACGTTCTAACTGGCAGAAGTATATTGCTGATGAGTCTGGTGTAAGTGCAACTGGACCGTCATGATACACAGAGCTAAGTTTTGAACTTAATAATTCTTTGCCAGTAAAAGAGGTGTTTGAATTTGTGGTATGAGAATAATAAATGTCGTAATAATTATTGTGTAGCGCTTCATATTGCGTGTAGTCTACCCAGTCTGTTTCACCAGGGCTGCTGTAAATTAGACCATTTAAATAAGGGTGAGGAGCAAATTCAGAAGCAACTGTATTGATTCCTTCAATATTTTCTATTACCCAACTAGAAGAGTCTTTTTTCCATTCGATTAATTGATCACAATCTTCGAGGTATTTTTTTGCGATTGGATCTTCATTGGTTTTGTCAACATATATTTGAAAATACTTTCGTGCTTCAGTGAGTTTGTCTACAGCTACTAAAGAAAAAGCATAGTCTAAAAATGTTTTAGGAAGTGCATCATCAAATGTTATAGCTTTTTCGTATGCTTCTTTTGTTTTTTGGTTTGATTTTGTAACCTTATATAATTCACCGAGTTTGGCATAAGTTGCGGATGTTGGGTTTTTATGGATGGCTTTTTCGTAAGCTTTAATAGCATCTAAATAAAGATTCTTTTCATACAACTTGTCTCCTTTTTTGATTTGAGAGAAGGCATTTGAAAATACAAACAATAGTATAATTAAATTAAAAATCTTCATATTAAAAATATCGCGGTGAAAGCATATTGTTTTTAAAAACATCTATGTCAAATCCAATGAATATTTCATGCGATCCTCCTTGGGTTGTGCTTAGATTGTTGAAATAATAGTCATATGAATATCCTACTCTAAATTTTGGTGTTACAAAATAGTCAGCCAAAAAGATTAATGCTCCGGCTGTTCTATATGTCACTCCTGCCCATATTTTTCTCTTAATTAAAAAACTAGCATTCACATCCGCAAATTGTGAGACAGTAGAAGCTCTTCCAAGTATAGAAGCTTTTAATACCAAGTTTTTGTTAAGTTCAAATGCCCTTCCGTAAAAAGCGGATAAATGTAACGCTAAGTCCATAACAGTACTAGTAGCAGATATTGTTGGAGTAGCAAGGTGTGCTAGTTCTAGCCCAGCAAATTGTAATTTATCTTTGTAGTAAGTTCCAAAATCTACATCTGCAATCATACCAGATTGTTTTCCTTGACCTATGACCACGTCTTGAACATCTTTGTAACTTAATTGCTCCCAATTATAAGTGTAGTTGATAATTCCGGCACGAAGCCCAAGTCCTATCTTCCCTTTCCCTAATTTGAAATGGTATGCATAACTAGTATTAAAACCATTCATTTGTCGAGGTCCAATTACATCATTGAAAATCTGCAAGCCAACACCAATCTTTAACTTTGTTATTGGGGCGTGTACAGATAATACTTGTGTGCTTGGGGCGCCTTCAAATCCTACCCACTGAGATCTATGAGAAAGCGAGGCAGATAGAACGTCCTTATTACCAGTGTATGCAGGATTGATATTAAACAAATTGAACATGTACTGGCTGTTGAGGAAATCTTGCTGGGCAAAACTTGTATTGGTGAGCCCCAACAGGAGAACTGTTAGCGCAGTTACACTTGTAAAATATTGATATATTTTATTGACAATGATCATTTTGTAATTTCTATATATCCTTTGGTTACAAAATCAGCAGATTGAAAAATATAAAAATAAGTTCCATTTAGCATTTCCTTTCCTTTGGTATTTAATCCTTCCCATCTAATATCGTTATTATTATAACCATTAGATTGCCACATTAAAACTCCCCAGCGATCAAATATTTGGACAGTATTGTCTGGGTAGGCTTCTACTTTTTCAATGTGCCAATATTCATTAACGCCATCGCCATTTGGAGAGAAAGCGTTGTAGAATGAAATGTCGCAATCAGTGCCATTTATTCCAATTGTTATGGTTTCTGATAGCGAGCATCCATCACTGGAAAAAATATCAAGAATATAACTTTGTGATTTTATAGAGTCAATTAAAAAGGAGTTTTGTTCAATTCCATCCAAAAGTATAGTATATGTGCTGTCACAACCTGAAATACTGTCAATAATAATACTTCCATCATAAAGACCATAGCAAGAAGCATCTACAGTAGAGTAGTAAACACTTAAAAGATTATTGGAAACTATACTCGATGGTTGGTGGAAACCTTGGGTAATTATATTTCCATTTGTTCCATTGGAAGTTAGGATGATGGCTTCTCCTACCGTATATTGAATAGAGTTTCCGCTTGTAGCAATAACTGAATTTCCTTGTGCTCCTATTACACTAGGAGAAAGGGTGTTTTGCGTTAAGCCTACAAATGCTATAGACAAGGACAATATGGTAATGATAAACTTCATTAATTATTACTTCGGCTTATTTCCATCCAAGAACTTCCATTCCAAATAAGCATAATTGTATCCCAATATCCTAGCGAAAGAATTCCTGCTAACTTAGTGTTTGACCCTGAATAGTCTTGTATAGTGATAGTGTTAACTCCTGCATTTTCCAGTATTAAAATTTGCCCAGTTCCTGATCCACTTGAAATTGGTGTAGTGCTGCTAAGTGTTATTGCTGATCCTCCAGCATTTAGTCTGATGTATGAGTTTTTATTTGTCGTTAAATCAATCGTGCCACCATCACTAGGAACAACTAATCCAGATTTAGGTTGAATTCTTACTGTACCATTTACGTCTAGTTTTGCTAGCGGATTGGTTGTTCCAATTCCTACATTATCTGAGGTGTTATAAATTACTCCTGAGCCTTCAGTCCAGTCTGTATCTGCAATGGAACTCGGATCTGTCCAAATCATAGTCCCATTAGCATTAGAAACGGGAATGTAGCCCGCTATTGCTCCTGACCTCATGGTGATTTGTCCGTTTACATCAAGTTCACTGTGTGGAGTGGTGAAATTTCCTATTCCAATTTCGCCAGTACTGAATATTTGAAATCTATTGTATGCGTTAATGTTGACTGATGAATTAGAAATTTTAAAAGTCCCATTGGTATTGTCAATTCCAATCATGTAACCTTGTGTTGATACGCTATTAGTGAATGCAATAGATGTAGATGAATTAGTTCCTGTCCCTAGATTTGTAATTGTTTGTTGCGCTCCAGCCGCATTTATTGTTTCGTTTATGTGTAATTTGGTGCTTGGAGTTGTAGTTCCAATTCCTACATCGTCCGATATAACTGATGGATAGATTCTCCCCGAAGTGTTGGACCAAATAGAACTTAATGATGTAGGGTCTGTCCAAGTCATAGTTCCATTAGCATCGGAAACAGGGATGTAGCCTGCGGTTGCTCCTGACCTCATGGTGATTAGTCCGTTTACATCTAAAGTAGTAATTGGTGCAGTGTTGGAGTTTATACTAATTCGGTTGTTGTCTGCTATAGCTAGTGCAGGAACGGTGGGATTACTTGCAGTTATAAACTTAAATCCTCCGGTTCCATTGGATACTTGGAATTGTGCTGCACCACTGCCAGTAGTAACGATTCCTATGTTTACATTTGAATTTGTGCCTGTTGTAGTAAGTTTCAATAAATTAAATGAAGGGGATGAGATGTCTAATTTTGAAGAAGGAGTAGAGGTCCCAATTCCAATGTTGTCTACAGTGTTATATGTTACTCCAGTGCCTTGTGCCCAGTCAGTATCACCAGATCCAGCCAATGTGAAATTTGGATAAGTACCTGAGACAGAAATTCCTGAAGTTCCCGTAATTGATACAGTTTGATCTGCGATTGAACTGAGATCGACAGTTTGTGTGGTCATACCATCATTCTCTAATGATAATTCAAGTGTATTAGAACTGAGTTGAAATACATCTATAGTTTGTTCATCTGTATTTGTAGTTGATGGAAGGGTTATCGAATTTCCCCCAGGTCCAGAAATAGTTAAAGTGTCAGCGTCAATGGATAGTGTTTGAATTTCATTGGTTGTACTTCCATCTGCTTCGGATGTAATGAATCCACTATCGTTAGTTAAGTCACTGGTGTTAGTGGGAATAGTAGGTTTATTAGTGAGGTTGGTGTAATCACCATCAAAACCAGACAGCGGACTGCTGGAGGTTCCATCACCTGTCAGTGTAGCGTCAGAAATAACAACTTGTGCCCCCCAAGTGTCTGCACCAGAACCTGGGTTTTGTGCTTCCCAAGCACCAGTAGTATTATTCCAGGTAAGAATTTGACCATCAGCTGGCGTATTTGAAGATATATTGGTACCTGTACCAGAAGAAATGTTCAAAGCATTTCCAGAAATACTCAAGTTTTGAATTTCATTGGTTGTACTTCCATCTGCTTCGGATGTAATGAATCCGCTATCGTTAGTTAAGTCACTGGTGTTGGTGGGAATAGTAGGTTTATTAGTGAGGTTGGTGTAATCACCATCAAAACCAGACAGCGGACTGCTGGAGGTTCCATCACCTGTCAGTGTAGCGTCAGAAATAACAACTTGTGCCCCCCAA
>JBFHGR010000037.1:0-28381 GCA_041583015.1 Parvicella sp.
GATACCCAAGTAGCCTGTGGTTCATATACTTGGATAGATGGAGTAACTTATACTTCCAGTAATAATACGGCAACATATACAATTGCCGGAGGCTCAGCATCAGGTTGCGATTCCATAGTTACTTTAGATTTGACAATATCTAGTTCCGTTACTGGAGTAGATACCCAAGTAGCCTGCGATTCATATACTTGGATAGATGGAGTAACTTATACTTCCAGTAATAATACGGCAACATATACAATTGCTGGAGGCTCAGCATCAGGATGCGATTCCATAGTGACCTTAGATTTGACAATATCTAGTTCCGTTCCTGGAACAGATACCCAAGTAGCCTGTGGTTCATATACTTGGATAGATGGAGTAACTTATACTTCCAGTAATAATACGGCAACTTATACAATTGTCGGAGGTTCAGCATCAGGTTGCGACTCCATAGTGACCTTAGGGTTGACAATTTTTCCGGAAGTGGTAATTAATTTAGGTGAAGATATTGGGATATGTAATGAAACATTAGAGTTATCACCAGGGTATGGTTTTCAGTCTTATTTGTGGAATACAGGAAGCGTTTTAGAATCTATAACGATTAATTCTGATGGAATTTATTCTGTTAATGTTACAGATCAGAATGGATGTCAAGGTTATGATGCTATTGAAGTTACAAATAGTTGCGAAGGCTCAATATGGGTGCCTAATGCATTTACGCCAAATGGAGATCTTTTTAACCAGTCGTTCTTCCCTATTATGAGCGGTGTTGATGAATCGAGTTACAGGTTTTACATTTATAATCGATGGGGAGAGTTAATTTTTGAGACAAATAAAATAGGCGAAGGATGGGATGGTAGTTATCATAGTTTTCCAGTACAGGATGGAGTTTACGTTTGGAAAATAAGTGTAAAATTCATTGATAAAACAGAAGTGAATGAAAAGATAGGGCATGTGACCTTATTAAGGTGATGTTGTTTTATAAAGTAGAAATTATCCATAATAATTAATTAATCTCTTCATAAATGAAAATAGAAGCTATCAATCAATCGGAGATGAAGTTACATGTTTACCCTAACCCAAACATAGGTAAATTTAGTCTTGAAGTGTGCGGACCTGTAAGTGATGCGTGTTTAGTTAAAATGCTGGACAACCGTGGGGTCGTTTTGTATCGAAATAAAATTGACGTGAATAAATTATTGAATGTTGATTTTATTGATTTGTCTCCTGGTTCATATACAGTAATGGTAGAAAATGAAACTACTGATGTTCGACATGAGGTAATTGTTCAAAAATAAAGTAATCCCTATAGTTTTGTCAGCGCTTTCTGATGATCTAGAGAGTCATTGATTCTAGTGTAGTACGTACTTCGCTAAAGCAAAAAAAAAACCTTACAAATTGAATTGTAAGGTTTTTTTGTTGTCCCACTAGGGCTCGAACCTAGACTCTTCTGTACCAAAAACAGACGTGTTGCCAGTTACACCATGGGACATTGGGAGTGCAAATATAATACTTTTTCTTTTTTTGCAAATTGGAAATGCATCTTTTTTTCTTTTTTTTCTAAAATGAAAGGAAAACATTTTCTAATTGCTTGAGTTTCTTAGACTTTAAAAATTCATATTATCTTTACCGCATTATTATTCTTTTAAACTTAAAATTGATATAGCATGCAACTGTACAATAAACTAAGTGCTGAAGAGAGAGCTAAGCTAATTGATGAGTCTGGTGAAGACCGACTTACTATTTCTTTCTATCAGTACCATCACATAAAAAATACGGAGATATTTAGGAATTACCTATTCGTTAATTGGGATAGTCAAGAAGTCTTAGGACGTATTTATATTGCCAAGGAAGGAATAAATGCTCAATTGAGTGTTCCGTCTAGAAGGTTTTATGAATTCAAAGATTTCATAGATTCAATTCCTTTTCTTAATGGTATCAGACTTAATATTGCCATTGAACAAGACAATAAATCTTTCTTAAAATTGAAAGTAAAGGTCAGAGATAAAATTGTAGCAGATGGGTTGGATGATGATACTTTTGATGCTAGTAATAAAGGGGTTCATTTGAAAGCGAAAGAATTCAATGAAATGATTAGTAGAGAGGATACTGTTTTAGTGGATATGAGAAATCACTATGAAACGGAAATTGGCCACTTTATCGGAGCGGTAACTCCTGATGTAGACACGTTTAGGGAGTCTTTACCTATTATTGAAGAGGACTTAAAAGATAATAAGGAGGATAAGAACTTAGTGATGTACTGTACTGGTGGCATTCGATGTGAAAAGGCAAGTGCTTATTACAAACATAAAGGATTTAAAAATGTTTACCAATTGGAAGGTGGGATCATTGAGTATGTGAGACAAGTAAAGGATCAAGGTTTAGAAAATAAGTTCATCGGTAAAAATTTTGTTTTTGATCACAGAAGAGGCGAACGGGTTTCCGAAGACGTGATTGCGAAATGTCATCAATGTGGAGAGGCATGTGATGATCATGTGAATTGTGCTAACGAGGCGTGTCACCTTCTGTTTATTCAGTGTGAGTCTTGCAGAAGTAAAATGGATAACTGTTGCTCTGATGAATGTAAGGATATTCATAAGCTTCCTAAGGATGTTCAAAAAGAACTGCGAAGAGGTAAAACAACAAGTAATAAAATATTTAAGAAAGGTAAGTCTCCTGTTCTTAAATATAAAAAGTAAAAGATGCTGAAGCCATATGACGATGAGTATTTCATGAAGCAAGCGCTTCTGGAAGCAAAAAAAGCGGCAGATAGAGATGAAGTTCCTGTAGGTGCTGTAGTAGTTTGTAAAAATCAAATTATTGCGCGTACGCATAACTTAACAGAGGTGCTAACAGATTTTACTGCGCATGCAGAAATGCAGGCCTTTACAGCTGCTTCGGAGTATTTAGGTAACAAGTATCTGAATGAATGTACTTTGTATGTTACATTAGAGCCATGCGTGATGTGTGCTGGTGCTGCATTTTGGACAAGAATAGGAAGGATTGTGTATGGAGCAAGTGATTTAAGAAGGGGATTTAGAAGAATTCCTGAAAACTTACTACATCCTGTTTCGAAGGTCAAATGTGGTGTTTTGGAGAAAGAATGTTCTGAAATTATTCGAAGTTATTTTCAAAATAAGAGATAAAAAAAGGGTGATTAAATAAGTTAATCACCCTTTCATTTTTATAGAAAAAAATTATTTTATTTTATTAAATCTATCAGTAGCAACGATATTTCCGTTATTATCTTTTATCATCAACAAATAAACACCTTGACCAAGATTGTTTAAATCTAGTTCTAACTGGTTACTTTTTAACATAAAATTACTGATTGTTTTTCCAGTAATGTCAACTAAAGAAATGCTTCTAACATTCGAAGGAATGTTTGTAATGAATAACATTTCTTTAGCGGGGTTAGGGTAGTAATTTAAATAGCTAGCCTCATTCTCTGTCACTGCAGATGAATTTGCAACTTGAACTGTAGTACATGTGTTGTCTGTTCCACAAGATGTGGTAACAGTCAAACAAACGGTATAATTTCCATAATCACTATAAGTATGAGATGGATCTGTGGCTGTAGAAGTATTGCCATCACCAAAATCCCATAGATATGTACCATTATCTGATGTGTTAGTAAAATTAACTGTTTGTCCACTAATAGAATTTGTATAACTAGCACTAACTGGAGCGGGCTCATTTACTGTACCTGTCCCAGAAGCAACACAACCAACCGCATCGACTATGTCAACAGTGTAAGTTCCTGCAGTAACATTGTCATTGTTGGCTGTAGTAACTGCGTTGTTCCATGTATAACTATATGCTGCTGTTCCTCCAGAAGCAGCCGCCAAAATAGAACCATCTGCAGTGCCATTGCATGATGCAGCAGTTGATGTTACAATTACATCTACTACGTTTGTATTGTTCAAAGTAAAACTCATAGTAGTGTCACACCCTGCATTGTCAGAAACAACGACTTCATACGTGCCTGCTTCAAGTCCATTAAGGTTGGCTGTTGTCTCTCCATTTGGAGACCATTCATATGTGTAGCCTGGTGTTCCACCAGAAATAGTAACATCAATACTTCCATCATTGACACCTGCACAAGTAGCATCAATTACTGTATTAATTGCTGTGTATCCACATATTTGAGCTTGAACAATTTCCACACAATAATCTTCAGTTTCTCCATAAGTAAAAGTTCCGCATTCAGATGGTAAGGTTGATTGTCCAAACCCTTGGTAAGCCATTTGAACTCTCATTCTTGTACTTCCAGGAGTGGTTCCGTTTGGGATGGTGATATTTCCGGTTGCCGCAGTTTGTGCAGCGGCACCTTGGTCGTAAAGTAAATCACTTGCGTCAAAAGTTCCGTTTTGATCTAAATCTATCCATACTCTAAAGTATTCATCAAAAGCCGATGCAGACCATCCAGGAGTTAACGTTAAAGCATAAGTCTGCCCTTCAGTAAAGGAAGGTGATGCAACTGAACCATTGGTGAAGTCACCATATCCTCCATCATTTCCTGAGATATTATTCAAAGTGCCTATTTCCACCGATTCAATATGCTCATCGCCAGATCCAGCACTAGTACTACAGTAGGGTAGATCTACACAGTTACCACAACCTGAAGTTCTGAATGTTTGCGTGGCAGAATTATTACTTGAATCTGTACCACAAATAGATTGCATGTAAAATTCGTAGTTTGTACATGGATTTAATCCTGTAAGGCTGTAGCTAGTACCCGTTACCTGAACTTGTGTCCATGTGGTTGCTGCTTGCTCTTTGTAGTATAGGTCATAGGCTGTAGCAGAAGAAAAAGAGTTCCACGTGATGTCAGCTCCAATACCGCTAACATTTGCATAGCTAACTGAACCAGGAGATAAACAAACGGTTCCAGAACAAGTTGCGGTCATTAATTCGTCAAGTGTGTTTTTGGAATTCAACCTTCCACCTGTAACAAATTTACTGGCTAAAGCAGCTTTGGCATCTGTGCCATCCAAAAGTGCTTGAAGTACTAGGTCTGCTCCTTGTTGTGGGTCACTTTTTACAATACTCATGAAAGTCGGGCAAGGTATAGAATATGCCAACCCAATCACTCCAGCCGTCAATGGACAAGAAAAAGAAGTTCCAGTCGTGGTGGTTGTTCCACTTGAATTTGCAGTTGTTACGATGTTAATTCCTGGAGCACCAAGTTCAATAGTTGTAGCACCATAACCTCCACCAGTATTGTCATTATGGTCTGTTCTACCCACACCAATCATGTAATTACTGCCACATGCTGTTGGCATATCTCCTTGTGTGTCAACATTCAGATTACTATTGGTAGTTGCTCCTACGTTAAGTACACCATATTTTCCTAGTGTATCATAGAATGAACACCATAATGGATAGTTGGTAGGATCTGCTCCATCAATACCCCATGAAGAACTGGTAGCCACTACAAATGCACCACTCGAGCCATTGGTGTTGTTCCAAAGTTGTCTCATTTCCAAAGGATAAGTATATGCTTCGATGGCTAAAGCTTGTGTATTGATGTCGTAATCACCCACTACCATCAGTTTAACATCCCAGTTCGCACCAGCAACTAAAGAACCATTATTTCCTTTAGCTCCCATCATTCCCAAACAGTTGGTTCCGTGAAGGTTGTTTGTGCCATTCGGAATGTAATCATCATTGTTATCTACTGGATTCCATCCATTATAATCATCGATATAACCATTTCCGTCATCATCAATATTGTTATTGGGTATTTCATTAGCATTAAACCATCTATTTGCAGTGATGTCTGTATGATCGAGGTTTCCACTTTCTACTAAACAAACTACAATCTCATCATTAGTAGCGGTTAAACCACCTGTTGTAATGTCCCACGCTAAGTCAGAATCAATATCTGCATCTGCAGTACCGCCAGTTTGTCCAGTGTTGTTATGGTGCCATTGATCTGTGAAATTTGCATCACTAGGAATGGTAGATCTCATTTGAATTTCATAATTATAATCAACTACACTCACTTCTTCTTGTTGATACATCAAAGACTGAAATGCTTCATGTGATATTACATTATGGTTAAATTTTACCAAATAGACTCTCATTGGTTTGGATAGCAAATGATCTAGTTTTACTTCATAGTTTGCAGGAAGTTTGTTTATGAGTCCTTTAATGCTTTTGTTGGCTTTTAGTTGAACAAGCATTTCTCCAGATACGTATGATTTATTATCAAAATGTGTTAAGGATTTTTGCGCCATCAAACTTTGGCCTATTGGCAATGTTAAGGCTAACATTACCGAAAGTATAATTCTTTTCATCGGTTAGATTATTGGTTTAAGAAGTGTAAGTTAATAAATATCTTCCTATTAAAGATGTGTTTTCAAACCGATAGTTGCCTGAATATAGGATTCCTAATCCATTAATTTATAAGCGGTTTATAGAGCTTATATCTGGTTTAGTGTTTACACTTTTTCTTGGGTACAGGATCGTATCCACTAGCCCCCCATGGATGACATTTACTAAGTCTTTTGATGCCCAACCAAGTACCTTTTAACGCTCCCCACTCTTTGATGGCTTCAACAGTATAGTTACTACAAGTAGGTTCATGTCTACAACTTCCAGGGGTAAGTGGCGAAATAATGTATTGATAGATCCTTACTGGAAAAATAAATAGTTGTTTTAATATGTTGTTCAAAATCTTCAATTGATACAAAGATATTACTTTCCATACCTATTGCGTAAAAAAAAAGACCTACCTCAATGAAGAGATAGGTCTTTTATATTGTTGGTTTAAATAGTTTTCGTAAACTAAATTAGATTGTTGGCTACCAAATTCTAGCAATTTTATCATCAGATTGACGCATTGGGTCACCTTCTTTCACATCAAATGCTTCAAAGAATTCTGGCATGTTAGCTAAAGTTCCATTTACTCTATATTTTCCAGGAGAGTGTGGGTCTGTATTGACTCTTTGAACTAAAGCATTATCTCTGATGTTATTTTGCCATACTTGTCCAAAGGCAATGAAGAATCTTTGGTCTCCAGTATATCCATCAATGATTTTATCCTCTTTGCCTTCCAATGATTTTTTGTATGCATGGTATGCAATAGTTAATCCTCCAAGGTCTGCAATGTTTTCACCTAGCGTTAATTCTCCATTAACAAATACGCCTTCCAATACTTCAAACTCATTATATTGATCAATCAATAATTGTGTTTTTGCATCAAATTTCGCCTTATCTTCTTCGGTCCACCAATTTGCCATTGCACCAGTTGCATCAAACTGACTTCCTTGATCATCAAAACCATGAGTTAATTCATGACCGATTACGGCTCCCATTCGGGCGTAGTTTACAGCATCTTCAAAATGCTCACTAAAAAATGGTTTTTGCATAATTCCAGCTGGGAAAACAATTTCATTCAACAAAGGATTGTAATATGCGTTTACCATTTGTGGTACCATATGCCATTCGCTTTTATCAATTTCAGTGCCCAGTTTTGCAAGATTTTCATTTACGCTAAACTTTTGTAGATTGATTTGATTTTGAAAGTAATTGTCAGGAGATATTTCTAAACCTGGATAGTCCTTCCACTCGTCAGGGAAGCCTAATTTTCTGGCAAAAGAACCTAGTTTTTCTTTCGCTTTAATTTTTGTTTCAGGTCCCATCCAGTCTAGTTCTGCTATTCTATCTTCGAATATCAAAGTGATGTTCTCGACCATTTCATTTACTTTGTTTTTTGCATCTTGTGAGAAGTTATCTTGTACAAATATTTCGCCTAGACCTTGTCCTACTGGTGAACTAGAAACCATCATCACCCCTCTTTTCCAAAGTGGCTTCATTTTCTTTGTTCCTCTCATTACTGTACTGTAAAAAGCAAAATCCGCTCTTTCCAAGTCCATACTTAAAGTTGATGCACTTGCATTAAGAACATTCCATTTTAAGTAAGCTTTCCAACTTTCAATAGAATTGTTGGCATACAAATCAGCAAATTTTGTAAAGAAATCTTTTTGCCCTACAATTACTGAATCTACTTGAATATTTCTAGCAGAAAAATAACTAGCCCAATCAAAACCAGGTGCTAAAGTGTTTAAGTCTGCAATAGTCATTTTGTTATATTGAGATTCTATATCTCGCAGTTGAGCAGGTGGCCAACTTTTAGTTGCCAACTCTTCTTCAATAGTATAAGTTGCAGGCATTGCTCCTTTAACGGGACCATCATAAACCATAGAGAAAATCTTGTCTATGTGGTTTTTGTATTCCTCTCTGATATTTACCGAACGCTCATCCTTATTGAAATAATAATCTCTATTTGGAAGGCCTAAACCTCCTTGACCTAAATAGACGGCATATGTATCATTGAATTTAGCGTCTTGTTCTACATACATTCCAAAACCAGGGTCAAGTCCAAGGTCATGTAGTTTTACTATTTGTGCTTGTAATTCTTCTTTGGTTGTTATCGCATCAATTTCTGATAACATACCTTGAACAGGTGTGTAGCCTAACTCATTTCTTTTTATAGTATCCGTAAAACTGTGGTATAAATCACCAATTAATTGTCTTGCTTCACCTTTAGTTCCAGGAGAAGCTTGTGCCTCTTCCAAAAGGTTTTTGAGAATATCATTGTTGTTATTGTCTAACACGTTGAAGTTACTCCATCTACTTTCTTCTTCTGGAATTGGGTTGTTAGCCAACCAGCCTCCACAAGCAAATTGATAAAAATCTTCTCTTGGATTGGCAGTAGTGTCTAAAGAAGCTAGATCTAGTGTTTGTAATTCTTCATGGGCAACTACAGTTGAATCTGTAGTATTGCTGTTTTCATCTTTTGTTGCTGTGTCACTACAGGAAAGTAGTAAACTAGCAATAGCCAATGGTAAAATTGTGTGTTTCATGGTTTTAGTTTTGTTAGGATAAAGATAAGACCATTCTTTAATTTATTATTTTTTTAATACATAAATGGCTAAATAATACCTTAGAAGGGTTAATGTCTTTTTAGCATTTCTACATGAGGTATATCGTCCTCAAGATACTCTTTTCCAGTGGATTCAAATCCTAGATGATTATAGAAGTTGAGTAAATAGGTTTGAGCAGAAATTCTTATTTCTTTGGTTTTTAATTCTGTCTCAATAAAATCAATGCATCTGTTCATCATTTCTTTACCTAAGTTTCTTTTTCTTGCGGAAAAAGCAGTGCAAACTCTACCAATAGAAACCTCTGAGTAAGAGACTTCTGCTTTTAAAATTCGAGAAGTGCATAAAATAGTTCCTTTTTGGTCTTCTGCCCAAATGTGATAGGCGTCTAAATCTTTTCCATCTACATCTAAATAAGGGCAATTTTGTTCAACCACAAAGACTGCTTCTCGCAATTGAATTAATTGATGAAATTCTTTTGCAGTAAGATCATTAAAGTGCTTGATATACCAATAGGTTTTGTTCATATCACACGAAATTACATAAATTGATACAAAGTAATCGATGTAATTATTAATTTTAGAATCTGAATGAGTAAATCTATTAATCATAATTTTAAGCGGAAGGCTAAGCCATCTTTTAGTGTTGCTGAATTGGTATCTAAAATAACTGCAGGAGATATAACTGCGTTGAGTAGTGCTATTACACTGGTGGAAAGTTCAAGGGCAGAAGATCATGTACTTGCCAATGATGTTATTGATAAATGTTTGCCACATAGTGGGAAATCTATCCGAATAGGCATTACAGGCGTACCAGGAGTAGGGAAGAGTACTTTTATTGAGGCATTTGGTAATTATCTAACTTATCAAGGTAAGAAAGTAGCTGTTTTAGCTATTGATCCATCTTCGCAAAAAAGCGGGGGTTCTATTTTGGGTGATAAAACCAGAATGGAAACATTGGTTCAAAACGAAAATGTTTTTGTGAGACCTTCCCCTTCAAGAGGTTCATTGGGCGGAGTAGCAAAAGCTACTAGAGAAAGTATTGTTTTGTGCGAAACTGCAGGGTTTGATGTTGTGATTATTGAAACAGTAGGGGTAGGACAGTCGGAAATAACCGTGAGAGGAATGGTGGATTTTTTCTTATTGTTGATGCTGTCAGGTGCTGGAGATGAATTGCAAGGAATTAAGCGAGGTATCATGGAGATGGCAGATGCTGTGGTAATCACGAAGGCGGATGGTGATAACCTTCCATTGGCCAAAAAAGCAATGTCTGAGTATAAAAATGCATTGCATCTTTTTCCTGCTTCGGATTCTCAATGGATTCCTAAAGTTTCTCATTGTAGTGCCTTAACGGATTACAATATTGATGATGTGTGGCGAATAATTGAGTCATATTACAACTTAACATTAAATAATGGATTTTTTGTAGAGAACCGTAGGTTGCAAGCGCAATATTGGATGAATGAAAGAATCAATGAACTTTTGGTCACAAAGTTTTATGAGGATAAACAAACTCAATTAGAAAAGTTGAAATTGGAGGAAGAAGTGCTGGCAGGAAGAGTTAGTCCATTTAAAGCTGCAGAAGAGTTAGTTCAAAAATATTTAGGAGAAGAATGAGCGAATTAAAAGATAGGTTGCACTTAAAGCAAAATGATGAATTGATTGCTATTTTGGAATCAAAGAATGCATATACTTCTGAAGCGGTGCAATATGCTGCGGAGATCATTCAAGAAAGATTTTTAGAGACAGAAGAAATTATTTTGTTGGTTACAAATTATTGGGACAAAGAGTTAGATGAAACTTTGAAGTCCTATTTGAAAAGTGGAGAAATTCCAAAGAGTAATTTCCTAACGGAACAACAATTAAAAGCAATTTTCGCAAAGAAATATCAAGAATATGTGGAGAGAAAAGAAGTCCTAGCGGTTGATTCTACTATATATTGGTTTGCTTTTTAATCACAACAGAAAATAACTCAATCCAACCAAATAATTGATGGTTGAATAATTAAAATGTATTTGTAATAATTTAGTGATGAAAATAATTTTCATCATGAAAAATCTGCTTTATTCTATCTTTATTAAGAAATTCTGGTTGAAAGGAATGATTACTTGTTTCCTGATGACTGCATTGGCTTTTGGCTCAAATTATTATATTATAAGTTCAACTGAAAATCAAATAATTAATGACCTAAATAAAGTTCCCCAAAAGAAAATAGCCATTGTTTTGGGAGCCGCCAAAAAACTAAGTAATGGAATTAATAATCCCTATTTCCTTAATAGAATAAATGCAGCAGCAGATTTATTTAATGCAGGTAAAGTAAGTCATGTGTTAGTTTCAGGAGATAATCATAGTGAAAAATATAATGAATCTGAAGATATGAAGATTGCCCTGATGGACTTAGGGGTGCCAGATTCTTGTATAACAATGGATTTTGCTGGATTTAGAACTTTTGACTCCATGGTTAGAGCAAAAGAAATATTTGGCGTTACTGATTGTATCATTGTTTCACAAGCGTTTCATTTGCAACGAGCACTTTTTATTGCCAATTCCATAAAAATAAATGCTGTTGGCTATCCTGCAAGTGGAGTAGGGTATACAGGGTTGAATATTAGAGAGTTTGGTGCGAAGTTTAAAGCGGCTTTAGATTGTTATATCTTACCTACTCATCCAAAATATTTGGGTAAGAAAGAAGTGATATTTCCTGAATCTATTTAATAATAGAGTATAATCCCTATTTTTGTTATGTATTTTAAAAATGTAGCATATTATGGATATCAAAGAATTTGTACAACTGTGTAAGGAAGAAGATATAAAAGATGGAGATCATTCTGCATTGTCTTGTATTCCTGAAGATGCAATAGGTAAAGCAAAATTACTTGTTAAAGCTGATGGAATAATTGCAGGAATTGAGGTGGCAGAAAGTATATTCAAAGAATTTGATCCAACTGTTACTTTTGAAACATTGGTTAAAGACGGAGATGCTGTGAAATTTGGTGATATAGCATTTTACGTTACCTGTCATTCTAGGGCATTGTTAGGTGCAGAAAGATTGGTGCTAAATGTGATGCAACGAATGTCTGCTATTGCCACAAAAACTAATGAGTTTGTTAAAGCGATAGGAGATTTACCAACAAGAGTGTTGGACACCAGAAAAACTACACCTTTAATAAGGTTTTTGGAGAAAAAGGCGGTGCTAATAGGCGGTGGAGTTAACCATAGAATGGGATTGTATGATATGATTATGCTCAAAGACAATCATGTGGATTTTGCTGGAGGAGTGAAAGAAGCGATTTTAAAAACACAAGCATACCTTAAGGAAAATAATAAAGACCTGAAAATTGAAGTAGAAACAAGAAATTTAGAAGAGGTCAAAAAAGTCTTGGAAGTTGGAGGTGTACACAGAATTATGCTTGACAACTATTCGTATGAAGACTTACGAGAAGCTGTTAAATTGATTGATGGTAAATATGAAACTGAGGCATCTGGTGGAATCAACCTTTCTACGGTGAGACAATTTGCAGAATGTGGTGTGGATTATGTTTCGGTAGGAGCATTGACACATTCTGTATACAACATGGACTTAAGTCTGAAGGCTGTTAAGTGAAAGAAAAAATTAAACAACTAAAAAAATGGTTGCTTGAAAGTAGAATAGTGCGGATACTTTTTGCTTGGAGTAAACGTTTAGTTTTACCCGGATTTGGAGGGATGTCTTTATTTGGGGTTATTAAGTATGTTATTGAGAGTTTTCGTAAAAGCGCTTATGGAATGAGAAGTTCAGCCATTGCATTTAAGTTTTTTTTGGCTCTTTTTCCTGGACTGTTATTTTTTGTGTCATTAATACCTTTCGTTCCAATAGATAATTTTCAAGAGAATCTTTTGAGCGAAATTGATGCTGTAACACCTGATAATATTTATAGTGTAATTGAATCAACAATAAATGATTTGATTACTACCAAACACCATTTTGTATTGAGTGTGGGAATTTTAATGACGTTATTTTATGCAAGCAATGGGATCAATACTATGTTGTCTGTTTTTAATAGTTCTCATCAAATTGAGTTGAGAAGAAGTCCTATTAAACAAAGACTGCTGTCGTTAGGTTTGTTTGCAGCTATCAGTGTATTTATTTTATTGGCTTTGGTAGCGCTTACTTATGGTGAGTACTTTGTACGCAATGTTGCTTATGAAAATCTAGGCGGGTTATTACAGTTTGTCTTCCAGTTGGTTAAGTGGTTGGTGATGATTATTTGTTTAATGATTGCTATGGGAACATTGTTCAATTTAGGAAACCCTCAAATTAAGTCTTACAAATGGGTTACACCTGGCACTTCTTTGGCCACGATTTTAATTTTAGTGGTGTCTTATGCCATCTCATTTTTCTTTACCAATTTTGGTCAGTATAATGAACTCTATGGTTCTATAGGGTCGCTTATGATGATATTAATTTGGCTAAATGCTTTGTGTTATGTTATGTTGATCGGTTTTGAGTTACATACTTTGAGTGATTTTCAATTGAAAAAACTGGAAGAAGAAGAGGGTATTGCTTCGTAAGTTAGAATTGAATATCTTTGGCAGGAACTTTGAATGAAGTCAATAAAAAACGAAAAGATGAAAAAATTAAAATTAGGATTATTAACGCTCTTTATGGGGTTAGGTGTTTTGATGTCAGCACAGACTGAATCAGAATTGTATCAACTAGGATTGAAATACAAAAAAGAAGTAGACAATGTTAAAATGCTTCAGGTCTTCAAGAAGTTGTACGAAATGGATGCTAAGAATCAAGATTACTTATCCAACTTAAGTTTTGCTTACAGCAAAGTTGGTTCTAATCTAGATGACGAAGCATTGCAATTGAAGTATTATGCAAAAGCAAAGTCTATAGCAAGCGATTCTAAAGCCATAAAAGCAGGTCATGCATTTTCTCATTACGCATTTGCATTGGCGTTGGCTAGAGAAAATGAAAATGCTAAAACTAAAGTGAAAATTGCAAATGCAAAAGAAATTAAGGCAGAATGTGATAAAGCGTTAGCTTTAGACCCAAAATTGGCAGGTGCTTATCACGTCTTAGGAAGATGGCACAGAACTTTTGCAGGATTTAGTTCAATGGAAAATGCTATGGTTAATACATTTTTTGGTGGTAAGCCAAAAGGAGGAACTTACAAAGATGCATTGGCAATGTTCCAAAAAGCAATTGAATTAGAGCCTTGGTATATGCTACATGTATACGAGTTGGCAGTTACTTACCACGAAATGGACAATGACGAGAATGCTATTAAGTATTTAGAGAAAGCAATGAAATTGCCACAATCTTATGATGATGCTAAAAAGTGTTATAAAGAATGTGAAGCATTACTAAAAGAGTTAAAATAATAGATTTTAGTCTAGAATTTAAGTCAGGTATTTATACCTGACTTTTTTTTGTTTATGAATTATGCATAGTTATTTTTTTGAAGGGAAATTAAATGGTGTAATTACCTTGACAGAGGTAGAAAGTAATCATGCCATAAAAGTGATGCGTACCAAAGAGAATGATTTGGTACGGATAATAAATGGAAAGGGTGGTGTTGCTACTGGGAGAATATCTTTAGCACATCCCAAAAAGTGTGAAGTGACTATAATTGATGCTAAACAAAGTCCAAAACCAGCAAAAGAAATAACCATCGCTATTGCTCCTACCAAAAGCAATGATAGAATTGAGTTTTTTATTGAGAAGGCTACAGAAATTGGAGTAACTGTGATAATTCCATTGATTTGTAAGAACAGTGAGCGCGATAAAATTAAACTGGAAAGATGGAGGAAGGTTGCGCTATCTGCAACTAAACAATCTCAGCGCACTTGGATGCCTGTAATTAAGGAACCCATAAAGGTGAAAAGCCTCGTAGAAAGCGAAAATTTACCTGTTACAAAATTGATTGCATACTGTGAGGATTTACCTGAAAAAAGCATCAAAGAATTTTCTGATAATAAGGATGTGTTAGTGTTGATAGGTCCAGAAGGAGATTTTACTGAAGATGAAGTTTTATATGCAGAAAAAGCAAACTTTACCAGAGTAAATTTAGGCGAAAATAGACTTAGGACAGAGACTGCTGGAATTGTTGCAGTGACGGTTCTAAACTAATAAGCTTTCATGCTTAACAATACTAATGTACAGGCTTCTTCGTACATAATGTTATGCTTTTTTAATATGGGATAAAATTCAGGGTTTTCTGTTCCTGGATTAAAAATTACTCTTCTGGGTTTTAAAGCAATGATTCTATCATAATATTCCTTTTGTATAGTACTATTTATGTACATTGTGACGGTGTCAACATCCCAAGATGGGTCCCAGTCATTAAGAATTTTTACGCCAGCAACTTCTCCTGATTTAACCCCATAAGGAATAATCTCAAAACCATTTTCGGTAAGTTTGTGAGCCGCTTTGTAACTGTATCTATCTGGGTTGTTGCTTGCGCCTATGATGAGTGTTTTCATTTGTTTTTTATAATTATAATGCTCTAATTTAACAAAGGTATCATAAAGCTACCTCATAAAGTTTCAGCTGCGTCTCTTTTTTCGTTGCTGCCCAAACCATTATTGAAGCGATAATAGATATGATAGCATAACCAAGGAAGAAGTCTAATCCAATTAACGTTTTGCTTGTTGTTTCTATTCCTACATTCATATTGTGAAAAGAGAAATAGGCTAGGAATACCGCAGCTACAAAAATATCTGCCATGCTCCATTTTCCGATTATACTTAGAAGCATAGAGAAAGCAGGGATGGTTCTTATTTTGGGAACATAAACCAATAGCAATGTTAAAAGAATTTTGAAAAGAGGAAATATCACAGAGAAACAAAGCAAAGACCAAGCAACTACATAGTTTTTATCTTTAAATAAAAGCTCGATTATAGCATCTACAGATTTGCTTTGAAAATAGTAATACATTTTTCCTTCAAAAACTACCGAATGGTCGTATTGATAACCATCTATCAACCAAGAAAGAGGGTTGTATGTAGGAACATCAACTTTGTACCCAAAGTAATCAGATAACTCTTCAATGTAGTCAGAACCTTTGTTGATGTATTCATCACCAGTGGCTGCCATTTCATCAAATTTTATCACAATAGGTATCTTTAGGTCTTCATCGTAGGCGTGTATTTCAAGCATCGGGCTGAACAGTCCAAGATAAAGCAGGACCAGAGATATGGAAACTAAACTTCCCCCTATTGCAAGTAAAATTTGTTTGCTTCCTGCGTATAGAATTACTGAAACTATTAAAAGCCCTATCATAGCGTAAATAATCCATAGAGAAAGTGCTTCTGCATCTTTGTAGTTTTCCTCAGCAACTTTAAGTTTTAGTTCTGAGTTAATTTTTTTTTGTAGCCATACTTTATCCTCCACACTAGAAATAACTTTGCCTGTGACAAGCATGATCCATTCATCTTGATTGAGAAGTCTGTCTTTAAATGTGAGTACTTCCACATGTTCATGCATGTTTTTGTTATATTGCCTACCTTTTTGGACAATGTCTTGCGCATACATAAAAACAATAACTATGAATATAATGTTGAGAATGCCGAGTATCCAGAGTTTTTTTAGTCCCATGTGGATTTGTTAAAGTTGAAAAATTGAATTTATGAAATAAATTGCACTTTACAGGTTGAATAGCAGCATTTTTAACAATTTATATAAATATAGAATCAAAGGTTTTCCAATTTTGTGAATAAAATAGATATTCTACTTAAATTGGTTTTCTTAAATTTACCCCATAAAAATTACTACAATGAGTACAGATAGATTTGAAGCGCACGACTATTATAACATGGACGATTTGCTTACTGACGAACATAAGTTGATCCGTGACACGGCAAGAGCATGGGTAAAGAAAGAAGTTAGCCCAATCATAGAAGATTATTATGAAAGAGCAGAATTTCCCAAGCAAATTGTTCCTGGATTAGGAGAGATTGGAGGTTTTGGACCATACATACCAACTGAATATGGTGGTGCTGGATTGGATCAAATTTCTTACGGATTGATTATGCAAGAGTTAGAAAGATGTGATTCAGGATTGAGATCTACAAGTTCGGTGCAAAGTTCATTGGTGATGTATCCTATTTGGAAATTTGGAAGCGAAGAACATAGAAAGAAATATTTGCCAAAATTAGCCACTGGTGAGTTTATTGGTTGCTTTGGTTTAACTGAACCAGATCATGGGAGTAACCCAGGAGGAATGATTACCAATATCAAAGATATGGGAGATCATTACTTATTGAATGGTGCTAAAATGTGGATTTCCAATGCTCCTTTTGCAGATGTTGCAGTAGTATGGGCAAAAGATGAAACAGGAAGAATCAAAGGGATGGTTGTAGAAAGAGGTATGGAAGGTTTTGAAACACCAGAAATGCACGGGAAACATTCATTAAGAGCATCTGCAACTGGTGAGTTGATTTTTAATAATGTAAAAATACCTAAAGAAAATATTCTTCCAGGTAAAGATGGTCTAGGAGCACCTTTACAATGTTTGGATAGTGCAAGATACGGAATTGCTTGGGGTGCTATTGGTGCAGCAATGGATTGTTATGATTCTGCACTGAGATATTCTAAGGAAAGAATTCAATTTGGAAAACCTATTGCTAGTTTCCAATTGGTTCAAAAGAAATTAGCTGAGATGATTACAGAAATCACGAAAGCACAATTATTAACTTTGAGATTGGGGCAGTTGAGAAATGAAGGAAGAGCAACTTCAGCCCAAATTTCTATGGCTAAAAGAAATAATGTAAACATGGCTTTGGAAATTGCACGTGAGGCAAGACAAATTCATGGCGCAATGGGGATTTCAAATGAATTTTCTATCATGCGTCACATGGCAAATCTTGAAAGTGTAGTTACTTATGAAGGTACGCATGATATCCATTTGTTAATCACAGGTTTGGATGTGACGGGTATTGCCGCATTTCAATAGAAAATAATCAATATTGGAAAAAGCACCTTTTGAAAAAGAGGTGCTTTTTTTATGTCGATAAAATTGTACCTTAGTTACCTCAAACAGCAAATCATGTCACAAAAACCGAATACTATAGAAGAGTACTTAGCAACAGTCCCAGAAGATAGAAAACAAGCGTTTGATAAGTTGCGAAGTGTAATTTTAGCCAACCTTCCTAAAGGATTTAAAGAAGAAATGAATTATGGCATGATTGGTTATGTGGTACCACACGCTATTTATCCTGCAGGATATCATTGTAATACAAAATTACCTTTGCCATTTGCTAATATAGCCAACCAAAAAAACTTTGTTGCCTTTTACCACATGGGAATGTATGCTAATAAGGAATTGTATGATTGGTTTGTGCGTGAATATCCAAAGCATTGTAAATATAAAATGGATATGGGAAAATCTTGTGTTAGGTTTAAAAAAATGGATGACATTCCTTATGAACTGATAGGTGATCTTATGAAGAAAATGAGTGTTCAAGATTGGGTTGACATTTACGAAACAAATATTAAAAAATAGAATTATGACAAAATTGTATCATTTGATAATTCCCTGCGTTATGCTTATAAGTTGTAGTTCTAACGAGGTCAAAACAATATCGGAATCTGAGCCAAAAGAAGAGATGATTAATCCGATTCAAAAAGAAGAAAAATTGATAAATTCAGCAGAAAATACATATAAACTTTTTTCATTTCAAATAGGTGAAAATTTTGTTTCTATGTCTCCTCTTCCAGGTAAGGTAGATCTGAGTGAAGATATCGCAACAATTAAGGCTAATGGTATCACCAATGTGGTAACACTTGTGTCTAATGAGGAACTTGCACAGAAAAATTTAAACTCATTCATGAAAGAAATGAATGATGCTGGGTTGGAAGTTTTTCATTCTCCAATTGTTGATTTTGGATTGCCTTCGGAGAGTCAAATGGATAGCATTATGGCATATGTTCAGACATGTATGGATAATAATAAAAATGTACTCATCCATTGTATGGGAGGATATGGGAGAAGTGGTACGGTTATGGGATGCTATGCACAAAAATATTTGAATATTGAAAATCCGTTGCAATACGTAAGAGAGGTTAGAGGTGAGGATGCAATTGAAACGAAAGAGCAAGAAAACTTTGTCTTAAATTATTAAATGAAAACTTATTTTACTGTCATACTATTTTATTGTTTTGCTACAAGTTTTGGCCAAAATTTAATTTCTAATGGAGGCTTTGAACGGCAAACCAATTGTCCAGTAACTTTAGGGGATTTTTATGTAGAGGATTGGCATTCTACTTTATTGGGTAGAAAAACTCCTGATTACTTTTCATTATGCTCAGGTGATGAGGAGTATAGCAGTCCTAATAACTATTTAATTAATGTTAAACCATATAAAGGTGAGGCGTATGCAGGTCTTGTGGGGTATAACCCTCATAATGGATACAGAGAGTATATCTCCACAATGTTACTAGATAGTTTAGTGAAAGGAAGGGAATACAAATTTTCTATCACACTGTCCCAACCTGAACTTTCGCTTTATTTTATTAGCAATTTAGGAGTTATATTTTCTAATGATAGTTTGGATGTGAAAAGACTTCCTAATACTTTAATTGCAAGTGCAGATATCAATATTCAAGTAACCAAAGAGTTCTTAGAATGTAGGAAAAATTGGACGGAATATACTTTTGTCTATACAGCAAAAGGGGGAGAGAGATATATGCATTTAGGATGTTTTCTCACAGATGAGAAACTATTGTATAGAACTTATCAAGATCGTAGAGAGTTTTGTCAGAAAACTGGATATAAAGATGCTTATTATCTTATTGATGAGGTTTCTTTAAAACTAAATGATAATAGTTTGATTAGCGAAGACGATGAAATTCAAATGCTAGAAAATGCAGAGCCCACAAAAACTTTTGTGTTTGATGATATAAATTTTGACACCGGTGACTTTTCTAGTCAAAGTAAAGAGTTTGAGCAGTTTGATGATTTGCTTGCTTATTTAAACGAAAATCCAACTTTAAAAGTACTTGTGGAGGGGCATACCGATGATGTGGGTAAAGAGAAAGATAATTTGATATTGTCCAACGAAAGAGCCCTTTTTGTCAAATCATTCTTTGAGTCTAAAAAAATTGTCAATAAAATATTTGCTAAAGGATATGGGGAGAAAAAACCTGCGAAACCCAATGATAGTGAAGAGAATAGACAAAAAAATAGAAGGGTTGTTGTGAAGGTTTTTTGAATTTTATCAAAGTTTTCAACAATTTTCGTAACCATTGTTAATAACTTGGCGTTATAGTCCCCACAAACAACAAACAAACGTCATCATGTTATTTCAAAAATCAAGAACAATCGGTGCTTTCGCATTAATATTTTTCGGATTTACTGGGAACTTACTAGCCCAACCTTCAGAAAAATTAGTTTCAAGAGATCAGTACATCGAAATGTGGAAAGACGAAGCTATTAAACAAATGGTAGAGCATAACATTCCAGCAAGTATTACGCTTGCTCAAGGAATTTTGGAGTCGGCCAATGGAAATTCAGAATTGGCTAAATATGCCAATAATCACTTTGGAATTAAATGTCATAATTGGACAGGAGAGAAAATGTACAAAGATGACGATCATAAAGATGATTGTTTTAGAAAATACCAAACAGCACATGAGTCATTTGAAGATCACTCTGAGTTTTTGACGGGAAGAGATAGATATGCATTCTTATTCGATTACGATGTAACGGATTATAAAGCTTGGGCCAAAGGATTGAAAAAGGCTGGTTATGCAACTAATCCAAAGTATCCAACTTTATTAATTGATTTAATAGAACGTCATGGTTTAGATAAGTATGATCAGTTACATGAAAAAGTAAGTACTAAAAATCCTGAGATTGCCGCAGAAGTTAATACTGCAAAGCCAATTACTGTGACAGTTACATCTGCTATGGTTAATACTCATACCGTAATAGTATCTAATAATAAAATTAATGCTATCACCGTAAAAGAAGGTGATACATTTTATAAAATTGCCAAAGAATTTGAAATTGGGTTATGGCAATTATATAAGTATAATGATTTGGCAAATGATGATATTTTGCAAGTTGGAGACATCATTTATTTACAACCAAAAAGAAATAAAAGTCAAACTGAAAACCATACGGTTAAGAAGGGTGAAACAATGAGATCAATTTCTCAAAAGTATGGAGTCAAATTAAAGAAGTTGTATAAATACAATGAACTTACATTTGGTACTGATTTAATTGCAGGTACTGTGATAAAATTAAAGAAATAAAAAACTTAGGTAGCATTTAAGAAGTGGTGGTTGATTAGTGTGGTTTGTTTTTGTTTGTTTGTTGGAAAGCCCTGGTTGTTCGGGGCTTTCTCTATTTCTAGATATAGGGTTTTGTCAGGCTTTATTTATGATAGAAGTAAGTTTCTTAATTATTCTTAAATTTGGTTAATTAAATTAATGCTAGATAAAATAAAAAAAAGTTATGCCGATATCACCCCTAAATATGTCGCTAGATTTAAGTCAAATTGGAGACGGTGGCTATCTCATAAAAGTAGTTCAGGATAATCAACAAACAATTAAAAAGTTAGTGATTCAACACTAAAGTCATGTCTTTAAAACTCACCGATGTTTCTGATACTTTATGGATTCCGCTTTTCGGAAAGGCTATTGAGTCAAAAAGGAGAAATGGTCTGATTAAAGATCAATTTGCTATTGAAATTGCAGACAAAGCATGTCTATTAGAGCCTTCCCTTAAAAAATGGTGGAAATCTCTAAGTAGAGAAAGTCAAGGGTTGATGATTTGGAGAAATCATGCTATTGATAAAATGGTTTCTGATTATATAAAAAACAACCCTTCAGGAACTATTGTAAATCTTGGTGCTGGACTTTGTACAAGATATAATAGATTGGATAACGGTTTAATCACTTGGATAGAACTAGATCTGCCTCAGGTTAAAGATGCTTGGTTAAATTTTAATCAAGAAACGGAGAGGCATCAATTTTGGGTAGATAGTATTTTTGAGACCAAATGGATTGAAAAAATAGAGAAAATTCAGAATAACAAAGTGTTATTTATTGCTGAAGGACTGTTTATGTATTTTTCAAAAAAAGAGGTGCTACAGATTCTTAATACAATAGGGGATAATCTCATAGATTCTCATGTTGTTTTTGAGGCCTACTCTAAGTTTGCATTGATGAGACCACACCCTGATGTATTAAAAACCGGAGCAAGAAAGTTCAAAAATCCATGGGGGATATATACTGGGAAGGAATTTGAAAAATGGTTACCCAATATTAAGCATGTGACAGATGATTATTTTCTAAGAAATAAAAAGGCACTCCGAAGAGTGCCCTTGCCCCATAAATTAGGTGCTAAAATTCCAGTTATTTCCAAAGCAGGAAAAATAGTCTATTTAATCATTACTTGATTAATGTTACATGGCCTATATATTCATGTGACTTACCTAGTTGATCTTCAACTTTCAGTTTCCATACATAGACATCTTGTTGTGACATAACACCATTATATATGCCGGTCCAGCCTTTTCCTGGTATTTGACTTTCGAAAATTAATTGCCCCCATCTATTGAATATCAAAAATTCATAAGTATCTGGAGTAATACCACTTATTATAGGCATGAATTCATTGTTTAATTCATCTCCATCTGGGGTAAATGCATTGGGAACGTATACCAAGAATTCCTCCAGTATTTCAACGTTGTAACAGATGGATCCTGGACAGCCGTTTGTGCTAACAGCATCTAAACATACTTCATATATACCAGGCTCAGCAAAAGTGTATGAGGCATTTGAAGTGTTGCTTGTTGCTGCAACTCCATCCGTGTCAAAAGTCCAAGTATATGAATTATTTCCGGGTGTTGTATTGGTAAAGGAAATTGTTGGGTCTAAAATGGTTGTGGGCTGAGGACCGAAAGTAAAATCTGGTTTCGGATAATCATAGACACAGATATAACCAGGTATTGAAGTGCTACTCTGACAACCTTCAGGCGTAGTGATATCTAAAGATATATCCCAACAACCAGGATTTACAAATGAGTAACTTGTTAAATCTCCATCTTGAGATGCTCCTCCGTCTCCAAAAGACCAAAGATATTGGGATCCTGCCGGTACATTATCAGCGGTAAAGTTTACTAAAACTGGAGAACAACCTTCTGTAACATCTGCTTGAAATGAAATGTTAGGGATGGTATTTACATCGATAGTTACTTGTGCCGTAGCCGGTGTAGTTGTACAGTTGTCTGTAATAGTTACTGTATATGTTGTTTGAAAAGTAGGTGAAACGGTTTGGTTTGCACCTGCACCTATTCCTTGATCCCAGGTATACGTGTATGGGCCTCCATTTCCTCCTCCACCAATTGCAGATATTTGAGCAGATTCTCCTTCACAAATAGCTTGGTCACTTAGTGCTATTGCTGTTAGTGGACCACTTACTGCAACGTTAATACAGGCTGGAGCAAGGCTTGGGCAAGAGTTAGCATCTGTTGCAGTAACGCAATATGTTTGTCCAGGTGTAGGAGGTGTCACATTTGTGGTTGCTGTTAAATCACCATTATCCCAACTGTAGGTGTAAGGTCCCACACCTCCTGCACCGATGGCAGTAAGTGAAGTAGATTCGCCTTCGCATATACTTGTTATCCCAGAGGCAGTTACAGTCACTGGTGAAGGGCCGTTTACTACAATTGGAGCGGAAGCAGAACATCCATTAACATCCTCCGCAACTACTGTGTAGTTACCAGTACATAGATTGGAGAATACGTTATTGGCACTAAATGCACCTCCGTCTAAACTGAAACTTGTTCCTCCGGTAGAGTTAACAGTTGCAACACCCGAACAATCTCCTCCACAGTTTTCATCTACAACAACTATATTGTCAATGGTTACAGCAGTTGGGGCGCCAACAACGATGCCATTGGTATCCTTAGAACATCCGTTGGCATCTGTAACAGTTAAATCATAAGCACCTGCACAAAGTCCTGTAACGACAGGAACATTTCCGGCAACAGCAGGCGACCAACTATAATTGTAGTCATTTGGTTGTGAACCTACTCCTCCTGAAGGTATTGTAATGATGTTTCCATCACAATTTCCATAACATGTAGCATCATCAATACTCATTGTAATAGATATTGGGTCAGGCTCGGTGATGGTCACTTGTGATGTTGTAGTACAATTATGTCCATCTGTAACAAGAATGTCGTATGTTCCACTGCATAGATTCTGGAATAATCCAGTTGCGCTAGTTGTAGTACCATTGTCAATACTGTACTGATATGGAGCAGTACCTCCATTAACCGTAATATCTATTTCGCCAATGCATTCACTTGCACAAAGCAAATCGATTTTAGTAGTTGTATGAGTTAGTATTGCTGGTTCATTTAAGGTGTAAGTACCGGAAACTGCACATCCCACTGCATCTTCAACAATGATGTCGTAATTTCCTGCACACAAACTAGAAAAGTTATTTGCAGTTTGGAATGTTGTACCATTATCAATACTAAATTGAGTGGCACCAGTAGCGTTTATTGCAATGTCTCCATCACACGCAGCGTTACAAGAGATGTCATTCCCATTAATGGCGTCAATTGTAGGGCCGCCAAGGTCGGTTATATTTATTGTTCCTGTAGCCTGACACCCAATGTTGTCTTCAACTACAATATTATAATTGCCAGATCCTAGAGTCGTAAATGCTCCAGCTGCTTGAGTGGTAGCGCCATTATCTATACTGTATGAATAAGGTGCAATACCACTATTACCTGTTAAAGTAATGTCTCCATCTGCATTTCCGCAAGTTGATTGATTTACTACTTCAGTATATTGGATGTCTGAAAACTGAATAGTAACGACATCACTTGATGAACATCCAGCACCAGTTGTTTCGGTCCAAGTGAAATCATAACTACCAGCAGCGGTTACCGTAACTGACGAAGTTGGGCTAGTTGCATTAGAAAAGTTTGATCCCGCAGGACCAGTCCATAATCCTGTGCCGTAAGAAGGGTTGGCAGCTAGTGTATATGTTAATGAACATTCCGTGTCATCTGTTCCAGCATCTGCTATTGGAGTGGCTACAAAAGGACCTCCAGTTATTGAAACTGGACAACCGTTTTGATCAACTATGTCAAATGAGTACATGTCCCCATTTTGAAGTCCTGAAATAGTGATAGTACCATTGTGAGTAGTCGTGTTGTTATCAAATGTAGCGGTTGCAGGAGATAAATTCGAAGCTGTGTAATCAGATCCATCCAATTCTGGTAATCCTCCGGAGATGGTAAATGTGGCTGTGCCTGCGTTACAGTCAGTTGTTTCAGTGTAAGTTATTTCGGGCAAATACTGAACTGCTATAGGAGACCCAATGTCGTAACAGGATACCCCAGTGTTGGTAAAGCTGTAATAACCTGCTGTGGTGTCGTAAAAGGTAATTGGTACATAATAAATAGTGTTATTTGTATATGTACCTACATAACTTGGTCCTCCTAAGAAATTAAGGTCGTTAAAATTTTCACCAAAACTGGCAAAACCAACTAAACAAGGATCTAATGTGAAATCATTTGGAGGGAAAATACTAGGAGGGCAACTATAGATCGCCCAGCCAATACTAGGTCGATAACCAGCTGTTGGATCAATAGTTGTAATGTCAGGGCTTGTAGCTTCATCGGCTGGAACAAAATCTCCATTACCTTGAATGTCAATTATATCATTAAAACATAAAATATAGTCGGTAGTACCATCTCCAATTATATTAGTAGTGTATGTGCCTGCTTCTGCATTACACGCACAACCAGAAGTTGATGTTCCTGCAATTGAATTGCCACATTGTGGGTAATTTGAAAAATAATAATTTACTGTATAGTTTGCGCCATCTGCAGGAATTCCTGGGATAGTCCATGTTTCAGGACTTGAAAATGGTGCGTTAATTGTAGTGGTATAAACGCTAGTTCCATTGTCAACTTCTATTGTTAATGTACCGCTTGAAGGAGCGTTAGAGAAGGTGATGTCACCATCCAGGGTATATGTGTTTGTAGCCGCGTCACAAGCTCCTTGAGATAAACTAAATCCTGTTATTGGACTTGGAGAGACATCTGATGTTGTGGTAATGGTACATGTTGGGTCCGCTGTGAAGTATGCTGTAATATCACAAGTTTGACCATCTTGAGGTAGGTCTGTGATGGTGTAATTCGTTGAAGTTCCAAATGGAGGATTAAATGTTTGCTGAACACCATAGCAATCTTCAATGATTAATTGTCCCGTTGTAGGTGGGTCTGTATAGGTTACAGTACCACCTATTTCATGAACTAAAAATGGTGTGTTAGCGCAACTAATAAAGTCTGCAGTTAATCCATCCATGGTACAAGTTGGGTTGACGATAGAACAATCAGTTGATCCGCTACCATCAACTTGTGTTAAACTAACATCTTGCACAGTACTCGCGTAATTAGTAATTAACATTACATATACTTCTCCAGCAACCGCATTGCCAATTCCTGGGTTCTCTGTTGCAGAGATAGAATAACTGCAGCCATGGTAATTGTATCCAGTCACAATACCTAAAAATGTATTAGGGTCTGAATCAGGAATGGGGGCACCATAATTGTTGCAATTTGCTTGAGCATCTGCTAAACTGGAGAATGGTCCCCAAATCGCAAAGTCAACATCACTTGAGGCGCTTAGTTCCATGTAGATATTTCCTGAAGTAGCAACTTCAATGTAGTACCAAGAAGGATTGGGGGTACTTGCTAGACAACCGTAGTTGTTGCCAGGATTGGTCACATCTGCAGCTGTTACGCCTGTAGAAGCTGTGAACGTAACTCCCACATCGGTGCAAATAGGGCCTATACCATTACAGTCATCACCTTGTCCAAAAAAATAATTGGAAACTAGCAAACAAAATACAATTGTAAATTTTGAGATTTTCATAATATTTTATTTATCTAATTTCAATTTTTCTTCTTTTGCAATTTCAATTTGTTTATCGGCAAATTCAAACCAACCTTCTTTGCGAGCATTTGAAGTCATAGTTGAGTCAGTAAGAATAAAATTTCTTTTTGATTCCAATGATTTTATATAATTGTCGTAATACGAAGCATCGTTATTTTTAAATTGAGTATTACCCTCAACTTTCTTCTTTGCTAATTTGGCTTCATCCACTTTAAATTCATAGGTAGCAATACTAGAAGTGGATTGTTCTACATTTTTTGACTCGAATTTTGTAGTTTTTAACTCTTTTTGAGCAGAAAAATTTAGAAACACAAATGTGCTGATAAATAGGGCTAGTAACTTCATAACATTAGGGTTTTTGTATAGTCTTGACGGATCAAGTTGTTCTTGGTTGCTTCAAAAATAAATAAATTAGTTAAATAAACAATATTAATAAGTATTCATAATTTGAACGGAAATGTTAATCATTAAACGGTAAATTGCGATTAATTAAAATACTAGAACACAATTACATGGCGAAAAAACGCAAACCAGAATCAAAATTGAAATACAAATTATCTAAAAAGATAATTCAACTTTTCAAAGAGGATCCAAATGGAGTCTATAATCACAAACAAATTACAGCCGCATTAAAAATAAAAAATGCTTCAGAGCGAGCACTTGTTTTTGAAGTGTTGGAAGATTTGGTAGATCATGATTTGTTAGTATCAGTGCAGAGAGGGACGTATAAATTGAGTGAAACTTCTGATGAAACTATTGGTATCATTGATTTTAATCAAAGAGGTGCTGGATATTTGATTGTAGATGGTTTAGATGATGATATTTACATACATGCATCTAATACTGGACAAGCATTGCCTAAAGATAAAGTGGCTGTAAGGTTGTTTAATAGAAATGGAAAGACAGAGGGAGAAGTTGTAGAAGTTTTAGAAAGAAACAGAACCGAATTTGTTGGAACTATAGATATTGGAAAGTCTACTGTTTTTGTAAGGCCTGATGATAATAAGATGCCTGTAGACTTTTTTATTGAAAGAGGACATACTAAAAATGCAAGACACGGGGAGAAAGTGAAAGTGAAATTACTTTCATGGCCAGCTAAAAATAAAAGTCCGTATGGTGGTGTTATTGAAGTTTTGGGAATGCCTGGAACCATGGATGTGGATATGAATGTGATTTTAGCGGAAAATGGTTTTCCTACAAAGTTCCCAAAAGAAGTGGAAGCAGAGGCAGATGCTATTCATGAACCAGATTATGATGCATTGGCCAAGGATAGAAGAGATTTTAGAAAAACGCTAACCTTCACAATTGATCCAGCTGATGCCAAAGATTTTGATGATGCACTGTCTTTTGAAGAATTGCCAAATGGAAACTATGAAATAGGTGTTCATATTGCAGATGTGTCGCATTATGTCACACCTAAAAGTAAACTAGATATAGAAGCTTATTATAGGGGTAATTCGGTTTATTTGGTGGATAGGGTTATCCCTATGCTTCCTGAAGTTTTAAGTAATAAACTTTGTAGTTTACGACCTAATGAAACTAAATTGACATTTTCAGCAGTGTTTGAAATAACACCAAAAGGAGAAGTTAAA
>JBFHGR010000038.1:0-27919 GCA_041583015.1 Parvicella sp.
CCCCAGGAAGCAAGAAAATTGGACATTGCAATAGTTGATAATAATGTTTGCTTCATTCTATTTCTCATTAACCACTAAGATAATCAACTATTTTAAGAATGCATTCAAGGGACTTGTAATAATCTTACGGTTGTTTGTATTTATTTGGTAAATCAGAACCTAAAAAAAGCCTTGTTCCTTTAATGAAACAAAGCTTTAGAATATAGTTGTGAATTCAATGATTATTTTTGTTAAATGGCTGACATAAGGTTGGTGTGATTCCAAACAGTGTTACAGTTTGTAAACTTTTTTAGTGCCAGTTTTTGTTTTGATAAAATAAGAACCTGAGTCTAGGCTTGACATGTCTACTATTGCTTTAGAATCACTTTTTCCTATGATTCTTGTTGACATTGTAACATCTTGCCCAAGAACATTGATAATAATCACTTCTTCTAGTTCTGTTGAATGTCCAAGTATAGTAATTTGATCACTAACAGGGTTTGGGTATATGGTGATTTGAGAATTTACAAAGTTGTCCATATTGACACTTTTTACTTTGGAATATTCAAATTTGCCATCAAAATCTGTTTGTTTTAATCTGTAATGTGTTGTACCTGTATTTGAGTTGTTATCAATTGTGGAATATTCAAGTAAAGATGAAGAGTTTCCTGCACCTTCAATTTTGGTTACTTCTTCCCAATCTATTCCATCTGCAGAACGTTCCAAAGTAAAAAAGTCATTGTTAAGTTCTGATGCTGTTTGCCAATCGAGTTTAACAGTGTTATTTTCTGTAGGTATTGCGTTGAAATTAATTAACTCTACCGGAAGGGATACATTTGAAAAGAATAAACGAAACCCTTCTGTAAATGAATTTCCAGTAACATTATCATAATGCCAAGTGAATTCTTTCACAGCAGACAATGTTGCGCTAAAACGATTTCCTGCTTTTGTACCAGTACCTCTTACTACTGCACTAGAAGTTGTAGATGTTGATGCTGGTAAGGAGCCTGCTATTGTTGTTCCATCAACTGTTATGTTAGCAGAGCCATTGCTGTTTGTTTGTGTGATGAGGATGTTTCCACCATCTGCATTTGAAATAGTGATACTCTCACCATTGAGGATGTTTTGATAATTATCTAACCTTATGTCTGCAGTACCATTTAATATTTGTAAGGTAAAACTTGCGTTGTCTGCATTACGAATATGCACTGCAGTTGGATCTGATGGAGCTATTCTAGGTTCAATAAAGTTATAAGCACTTGTTACTAAATTAACTTTTATGACAACATCTAAACCCGTGCCATCTATATTTCTGATTGTATCGTTGTTTAAAAATGTTGTTCCTTTTGAAAGACCTGTTTCGTTTGCCCAGTTAACTTGAGCAAAACAACTAAGACTACTACCTAAAAATAAATAGGCTAAAATGAGGTAATTGTATTTCATGTGTTTTTCTAATTGTTAATGTCAAAATAAGCAGGAAGGTTAACGTGTCTATATGTCTAAACCTATAGTGATTCGGCAACCATTTGCTTCATTTAACATTTTGTTTACCATGCAATTTAGTTCGGTATTTCTTAGAATGGCTATCGCTTTCGAGTAGTGGTTTAAAAAACTAGACGATTGGTATAGAATTTCTTATGGGTGTTTATTATATCTAATCTTGGTACACTTACTAATTCGAATACATGTTTTATACATGTTTAAAGTTTTGTATATTGTTGAATTGTAGTTGTTTGCGGTGAGTTTAAAGACTGGCTTTAAATTAACGAGGAACAATTAAGCACAAAAAAAAGCCTTGTTCCATTACTGAAACAAGGCTTTTGAATTTATAGTGAATTAGAAATTACTTTCCTTTCTCCATTTTTTCTTTCAATTCAGCTAATGCATCTAAATCACCAAGAGTTGATTTCTCAGTTGAAGCATTGATGTTCTTAACTGCTTTGTTTGTGTTAGAAGTGTTTTCTCTACGTTTAGTTTCAACAACTTCTCCCCAGATTGCAGCATGAGAAACGATGATTTTCTTAGCGTCTTTGTTAAATTCAATAATCTTGAACATAACTTTATCATCCGTCTTAAGGTTATCACCACCTTCTTTAGCCATGTGTTTCACAGGACAGAATCCTTCAATTCCGTATGGAAGAGAAACAATACCTGACTTGTCTTTCACTTTAACAACAGTTCCTTCGTGCTCTGAACCTTCAGCGAAGATAGTTTCATAAGTATCCCATGGATTTTCTTCCAATTGCTTATGACCTAAACTCAATCTTCTGTTGTCTTTGTCTAATTCAAGAACAATAACATCCATTTTGTCTCCTACAGCGCAGAATTCAGATGGGTGCTTGATTTTCTTTTCCCAAGAAAGATCAGAAATGTGGATCAAACCATCAATTCCTTCTTCTAGTTCAACAAAAACACCAAAGTTTGTGAAGTTCTTAACAGCAGCTGTGTGCTTAGAATTCAATTCATACTTAGCTTCAATTCCTTCCCATGGATCTGGCATCAATTGCTTAATACCTAGAGACATTTTTCTTTCTTCTCTATCTAAAGTAAGAATTTGAGCCTCTACTTCGTCACCAATTTTCAAGAAGTCATTTGCAGTTCTCAAGTGTTGAGACCAAGACATTTCTGAAACGTGGATTAATCCTTCTACACCTGGAGCAATCTCGATGAAAGCACCGTAGTCAGCAAGAACTACAACTTTACCTTTCACTTTATCTCCAACATTTAAGTTAGTGTCAAGTGCATCCCAAGGATGAGATTGAAGTTGTTTTAAACCAAGAGCAATTCTTTTCTTGTCATCATCGAAGTCAAGAATAACAACATTGATTTTTTCGTCCAAAGTAACGATTTCTTCAGGGTGGTTAACTCTACCCCAAGAAAGGTCAGTGATGTGGATAAGTCCATCAACACCTCCAAGATCGATAAATACACCGTAAGAAGTGATGTTTTTAACGATTCCTTCCAATACCTGTCCTTTTTCAAGTCCAGACATAATTTGTTTTTTCTGTTCTTCCAACTCAGCTTCAATAAGCGCTTTGTGTGAAACAACAACGTTTTTGAATTCTGGGTTAATTTTAACCACTTTGAATTCCATATTTTTACCTACGAACTGATCGTAATCTCTAATTGGCTTAACGTCAATTTGAGAACCTGGTAAGAATGCTTCAATTCCAAATACGTCAGCGATCAAACCACCTTTAGTTCTACACTTAACAAATCCAGTAATGATTTCTCCAGTTTCCAGTACTTCATTAACTTTATCCCAAGCAGAGTGCATTCTCGCTTTTTTATGAGAAACAACCAGTTGTCCTGACTTGTCTTCCATAGTTTCGATAAGCAATTCTACTGGATCACCAATTTTAAGGTCTTCATTGTAACGGAATTCGTTTCTAGAAACGACACCTTCACTTTTGTAACCAATGTTGATTACAACCTCTTTTTTGTTTAATGAAATCACAGTTCCGTTGATTACTTCACCTTCTACAATAGAATTTAAAGTGTCATCGTACTTTTCTAATAATGTATTTCTTTCTTCTTTAGAATAAGTGTCTGCATCTTCTTCAAAAGCAGCCCAATCAAAATCAGCAGGATCTACATTAGCAGCAGGGTTGACCTTTACGATCTTTTCTGCTGTCTCTTCGTTTTTTGTTTCTTCAGCCATGTGGCATAAAATTAATTGTATCTCAATTATCGGTAATCATTGAGAGGAATTTATAGTAACAGTACCGCCTGTTTTTCCCAAAATGGGGTGCAAAGGTAGTGTTTTTTCTAAAACAATATTAAAATGTGTGATTTTTTATTGCTAACCTATTGAATTTCACTGCATATTCATATGGAATTCCTTGTTTGTAACTGGATTTTAGTGGTATTGGGTTTAGCCGAAATTACAGAACCAATATAGAGTAGTAAGAATGTAATTAGTGAATTGATAATTATAAGTTCATGTCCTATAACATACTCGCCAAAAAGACCAGGTGCATTCTTTTCTATTAAGAAACCACCTTTGCTCAATCCAGATAGAAGAGTTGTTGCGGCTATAGAAAGAATACAGATTATCGGAATAAATGAATCCTTCAAATTTCTTTTTGTTAAAATGCCAAAGAAGAACAATCCTATTAGTGGGCCGTAAGTAAATCCAGCAAAAAACATGATTGAATTTAAAGCATCGTCACTCGTTGTGTATTTTAGTAAGATGATTACTAACACAAGAATGATGGACATAATGATATGAACCTTCTGTCTGAATGCTTTTTGCTTTTCTTTAGGTTTACCTTCTATATTAAGAATGTCATGACTTATAGATGTAGTTAGTGATGTCAATGCGCTGTCTGCGCTAGAGTAGGCTGCAGCAATTAATCCAATTAAGAATAATACGCCTACCGCAATTCCTGTCTTACTAGAAAGTGCAATGGTTGGAAAAAGGTTGTCGCCTGCCAATTCAGGGTCCATTCCAGGTTGTTTGGTATACATATAGAGTAGTGCGCCCAATCCAAGAAATAATAGGTTTACAAAAATCAAGACTACCGATAATGACATCATGTTTTTTTGCGCATCCTTTAAAGTTTTGCAGGTCAAGTTTTTTTGCATCATATCTTGATCCAAACCTGTCATTCCAATAGTAATAAACATTCCTCCTAGAAAGAACTTCCAGAAAAATGTCTTCTCATTTGGGTTGTCAAAAAAGAAAGTCTTTGAATATTCACTTTCACTGATTGTTTTGAAAATACCTTTATTGAAAATATCTAATTCTGTTCCCACAACATAAAAGGTAAGAATCACAGCAGCAATCATAAAAGTAGTTTGCAATGTATCTGTGTAAATGATAGTTTTGATACCACCTCTATTGGTGTAAACCCATATTAATGCAATGGATAAAATAACAGTAACCTCAAATGGTATTCCCCAAGCATCAAAAATAAACTTCTGAAGCACATTGGCCACAAGTAATAGTCTAATAGATGCGCCAATTACTCTTGATACTAAAAAGAGGATTGATCCAGTTTTATGAGAGAAGAAACCAAATCTTGTTTCTAAATAACTATAAATAGAAGTAAGTTGAAGTTTGTAATAAATAGGCATTAATACATAGGCTACCACAAGATATCCCACCGTGTATCCCAGTACCATCTGCATGTACGAAAACTGACTTGCAGGATTTCCTACCCAGCCTGGTACAGAAACAAAAGTTACACCAGATAGTGATGCGCCAACCATTCCAAAGGCAACTAGATACCAAGGTGATTTTCTTTCACCTAAAAAAAATGAATTATTATCAGCGCCTTTACTGGTGAAATACATAATTGCAATCAGTAATAAGAAGTAGCCGATAAGGATGGATAAAACTACAGTTGGTGTCATATTAAGTACAAAGAAAGCGATTATTAATGCAGTATTTCATACATATGCGCAGTGGATATTAACGTTCTACTTTTAGTAAAGGGTAGGAAATCATAATTAGTTTGTATTTTTGCCAATACTATATGGAATTATCTTCAAAATATTTGCAAAAGGCGGTTGATCAAATGGCCACGCTACCTGGTGTGGGAAAACGAACAGCACTTAGGCTTGTGCTACATCTGCTAAAAGAAGATAAGAATGCTGTTTTGGAATTTGCAGATAGTTTTGTGGCTTTGGTTAATAATATTAAACTCTGCAAGCAATGTCATAATATAAGTGATATGGAATTATGTGAGATTTGCACCAATTCCAAAAGAGATGTTGCTACAATTTGTGTGGTGCAAGATATTAGAGATATTTTGGCTATAGAAAATACAATGCAATATAAAGGGCTATATCATGTCCTTGGAGGAATCATTTCTCCTATGGAGGGAATCGGACCTAATGATTTGAATGTAGATAGTTTAATAGCAAGAGCTAATCAGGATTATACCAAAGAAGTAATTTTAGCGTTAAGTGCAACGATGGAAGGTGATACAACTAATTTTTATTTATTTAAAAAACTGAGTGACTCAGGAGTTAATATTAGTGTAATATCAAGAGGAATTGGTATTGGTAGTGAGTTGGAATATACGGATGAAATAACGCTGGGCAGATCAATTGTGAATCGCTCTCCTTTCGAAATTAATTTATCCAATTAAGTGAAGTTAGATAGTTGGATATTTCTATAATCATAGTAAACTATAATGTTGAGCATTTTTTGGAGCAATGCTTAAAATCGGTGAGGCTGGCTGTTCAGAATGTTGAGGCGGAAATTTTTGTAGTTGATAATATTTCTATTGATGGTTCTGTGGCTATGGTCAAGGAAAAGTTTCCCGAAGTTATACTTATTGAAAATAAGGAAAATGTAGGGTTTTCTAAAGCTAATAATCAAGCAATGAGGGTTGCTAAAGGGAAGTATGTGCTGCTGTTAAATCCTGATACAGTTGTAGAAGAAGATACTTTTAGAAAAACAGTAGACTTTATGAATGCTACTCCAGATTGTGGAGGTCTAGGAGTAAAAATGATTGATGGTAAAGGAGTTTTTCTGCCGGAGTCTAAACGAGGCTTGCCTACACCAGCAGTCGCGTTTTATAAGATTTTTGGATTGTCTAGACTGTTCCCAAAGAGCAAAAGATTTGCCAAGTATCATTTAGGGTATTTACCAATGGAAGATATCAATGAAATTGAAATTCTGTCGGGTGCATACATGATGATGCGAAAAGAGGCACTGGATAAAGTTGGCTTACTTGATGAAGATTTCTTTATGTATGGAGAAGATATCGATCTGAGTTATAGAATTATTTTGGGTGGATATAAGAATTACTATTATCCTGATACTAGTATTATACATTACAAAGGGGAAAGCACCAAAAAAAGTAGTGTCAACTATGTGTTCGTGTTTTACAATGCTATGATCATTTTTGCGAAAAAGCATTTTAGTGCTAAAAATGCAAAAACATTCTCATTCTTAATTAATATAGCGATTTATCTGAGGGCCGGATTTGCTATCTTCAGCAGACTGATTAAAAACTTGATGGTTCCTATTATTGATTTCTCTTTGATTACAGTGGCGCTTTTTGTGGTTAGTCATTACTATCAGTCTTTCAAAGGTTTGATTTTTGATAGTGATTTATTGAAAATTGCATTACCATCTTATTCAGTTATTTGGGTGTTGTTCAATTACTTTTTTGGGGGATACGACAAGCCAATTAAGTTGCTCAATTCTGTTAAAGGTGTGTTAGCGGGCACGGCATTCTTATTGATGATTTATGGATTACTACCTAAAGAACTTCAGTTTTCAAGGTTCATGGTATTGTTTGGAAGTGCAGCAACGTTAATTTTAGTCGTATTGGTTAGGCTGGTACTAAGTATGCTGAAAGTTGAAGGTTACTCGCTTGAAGATGCTAGCAAAAAAAGGTTTTTAATCATAGGAGATGAAGAAGAGAAAGAGCGGGTTTTACCTTTGTTAAAACAGACAACAACAGTTAGTTATTTTGGACAGTTATCACCTCAAGATTATGGCCAAGAAAGTGTATTGGATAGCGGTAAATTGGCGCAATTGTCAGATTATATTTTCATCAATAAAATTGATGAAGTAATTTTTTCTGCAAAAAACTTGAGTTCTCAGAGAATCATTGAATTAATGTCCAACATCAGTGCATCAAAAATGGTGGATTTCAAAATTGCGCAACCTGACAGTATGTATCTAATTGGGAGTAATTCTATTCATACTTCTGGTGATTTATACATCTTGGATTTGAATACAATAAGCACAACCAAAAATAAGCGTCATAAGCGATTGTTTGATTTTGTGACATCCCTATTTTTGTTGTTGCTCTTGCCAATTTTGTTTGTATTGTCCGGTTTTAAAATGAATTTAATTAAAAATGTGTTTTCGGTACTAGTGGGTAAGAAAACCTGGGTGGGTTACATCAGGTCATCGGAAAACGTCAATTCAAAATATCCTAAAATTAAAGATTGGATAATAGAATTATCGGATTCTAAGAAGAACATATCCCCAGAAATTGTTCATAAATTGAATATAATTTATGCCAAAGATTATACTGTGTCACAGGATATTTCCATTTTTTTTAAAAGTTTTAAGCAGATTTGGGCTTAATTTTTAGGTGTAAACTACTAATCTAAAGAATAATTAGATGAAGAAATGTTTTTCATCTACAAATACTTTTTTACCTTTGCGAGATTGATATAACTGTATTAACTAAAGATATTTATACAAATACAATGGCTGAGATAGAGGTGTTACTACCAAAAATGGGAGAAAGTGTTGCTGAGGCAACAATTACTAGTTGGTTAAAAAATGTTGGAGATTTTATCGAAGAAGATGAAGCGATAGTAGAAATTGCTACTGATAAAGTTGATTCAGAGGTGCCTTCGCCTACTTCAGGAATTCTAAAACAACGATTATTTGAAGAGGGAGATGTAGTGCCTGTAGGCGCTGTGTTTGCAGTAATAGGTGCTGATGGTGAAGAAACTGTTGTTTCTGCTCCAGCTGCGGTTGCTGACGCACCAAAAGAAGTGGTTCAAGAATTGATGGCGCCAGTTGCTGCTAGTAATGGAAGTTCTACAACACTTCCTAAGAATTCTGAATTGAGTAAGTTTTACTCTCCTTTGGTGAGAAGTATTGCAGAGAAAGAAGGGGTTTCATTAGTAGAATTAGAAAGTATAACTGGATCTGGTCAAGACGGTCGAGTAACCAAAAAAGATATTGTAGGGTATATTGCAACAAGAGGTAATGCTCCTGCAGTACCTGCTGCCAAAGAGGTGGAGACGGCTCCTGCAAAAACAGAGACAAAAACTGCTCCGGCTGCTGCTGCAGCTCCAGTTCATAAAGCTCCTCCAGTTCCAATTGGACCAAACGATGAAATCGTAGAGATGGATCGAATGAGGAAATTAATTGCAGATCACATGGTGATGTCTGTGCATGTTTCGCCTCACGTTACTTCATTTGTGGAATGTGATGTTACCAATATTGTAAAATGGAGAGAGAAAAATAAAGATGCGTTCTTAAAGAAAACTGGAGAGAAGTTAACTTTTACTCCAATCTTTATGGAAGCGGTAATTAGAGCATTACAAGACTTCCCATTGGTAAATTCAATGCTTGATGGTAATAAAATAGTGATTAAAAAGGATATTAATGTAGGAATGGCTGCAGCTTTGCCTTCTGGAAATTTAATTGTTCCTGTTATTCATAATGCAGACCAATATAATATGGTCGGATTAGCGAAAAAAGTGAATCACTTAGCTTCTGCGGCAAGAGCAAATCAATTGAAACCAGATGATATTCAAGGCGGAACTTACACTGTTTCTAATGTTGGAACATTTGGGAATGTTATGGGAACACCTATAATTAATCAGCCTCAAAGTGCTATTTTAGCGTTAGGTGCAGTTCGTAAAAAACCTGCTGTAATTGAAACGCCACTTGGAGATACAATTGGGGTTAGACACATGATGTTTTTGTCTCACTCTTATGACCATAGAGTAATTGACGGAGCTTTAGGAGGAAGTTTTGTTAAAAGAGTAGGAGACTACTTAGAGCAATTTGATATTAATAGAGAATTTTAAACCTGAATTTAGGTGCCCCAATTATAAATGTGTATGAAATTAGTTAGAAATATATTGGCAATTGCTATCTTCTTTATTGGAACGTTGGATGTTGCTGCTCAAGGAGAATTTGATCCGGTGAAATTTAAGGAGTCATTAAAGACTGCTAGTTTTCGAGAAAAGTTTGAAGCGGCAAATTTGCTAATGGAAGATCAATTATATGTCTATGCAGCTGATGTTTTGAAGGCACTTTGTGAAGAGCAGCCGGAAAATGCTAATGTTCACTATAAGGCAGGATATTGTTTGTTGCAAATTTCAAACGAAAGAGCAAACGCTTTACCGTACCTGGAAAAGGCTGGAGAGAATATTTCTAAAAAATATGACCCATTTTCTTCTACAGAAACTAATGCACCTTTTGAGGCATATTATTATTTGGGTAGAGCTCATCACCTAAACGAAAATATTGATGAGGCTAAAACTAATTTTACATCATTTATAGAAGATGTTTCAAAAAAGCATAACCTTTATGATAAGGCAAACTTATATTTGAAACAATTGGAAATTGCTAAAGTGGAATTAGCAGCACCTAAAGAATACATTATAGCCAATGTTGGTAACATCATTAATGGGCCAGATGAAGATTTTAGTCCTGTTGTTACTTTGGATGAAGGTGCAATGTATTTTACCTCTAGAAGAATGAGACCTGATAGCCTTAATAGTAAAATCTTTTCTCCTCAAGATGGAATGCATTATGAAGATATTTATGTTTCTTATTATGATTTTAAAGGTAAGCAATGGGGAACTCCTGAGGTGATATCGACAATTAGTAGCCCAAAATCGAATCAAGCAACAATAAGTGTATCTGGAGATGGACAACAGTTATTTATGTATAAAGATATCAACGGGAATGGAGAGATTTATGTTGCAAACTACGAGCTAGAGACTGATGATTTTGGAACTCCAGAAAAAATGGGGTCAGATATTAATACGGAGCATTGGGAAACTCACGCTACCGTATCTGCTGATGGTCAAACTCTATATTTTGTGAGTGATAGACCAGGTGGATTAGGAGGTAGAGATATCTATCAATGTAAAAAATTGCCGAACGGACTTTGGAGTTTAGCGCAGAATTTAGGTGCTCCAATCAATTCTGAAAATGATGAAGATTCTCCATATTTTCACCCAGATGGGAAAACTTTGTTTTTCAGTTCTAATGGAGAAACTAGTATGGGGGGATTTGATATCTATTTTACTAAATTAAAAGAAGATGGAAAGTGGGGAGAGCCAATTAATATGGGGTATCCTCTTAATACAGTAGATGATGATGTTTTCTTTACAACTAACGCTAAAGGTGATAAAGGATATTATTCATCTGCTAAAAAAGGTGGCTTTGGTCAAAAGGATATCTACGAAATTAGTATGAAAGATCCGCAAACAAGTGAGTTTGCTATTTTGAAAGGATATATTGATCCAGGAGCAGGAAAAACATTACCTGATGGAATAATTATTTATGTAACAGATCTTACAGAGGGCGGAGATCCACAAGAATATAAACCTAACAAAAGAAATGGGTCTTATATCTTTAATTTGAAGCCGTGTAATGAGTATCTAGTTGAGTATACTCAAAACGATGAAACGTTCTATGAAACAGAATTTGAAGTGCCATGTGATGCTAATTATAATGAAACAAATATTGTCCTTGACCTAGATGGTGTTAGGCTTGATGGATCAGAAGAACAATCATCTGTGGAACAACCAGTTGATGTTGTGCAAGATCTTCCTCAAGGAGATACTTCAAAGTGGAAGTATAGATTATTGGTGGGAGACAAACCATACCTAAAAACTGGATTTGTTGAGTTTATGGATGGAGCGGTTGTAAAATTTGATGAGCTGATAGATGAAAATGGGTATTTTAAATACAAAACATTAGAAGGAGGAGCAGAACCAACTTTTGTGATTGATGTTGAAGACCCTAGTTTATGTGAAAGTTTGTCGATTAAATTATACGATGAAAATGGAAATGTAATCAAAGAAACAACTAGAAATGTTAGATGCAAATCCGAAACTGTAACGTACGAACCTGTTGTCTATCAAAAGTTTTATGGATACAACTTAAAAGGTGTTGATTCTGATGAAGAAATGTGGGATACTTATGTGTCAGGTGTTATTGCTTTGATTGAGAAGCGAGGTTATGCCAAGATAGATATTGAGGGAAGTGCTTCATATGTTCCAACTAGAAAATGGAAAACAAACGACAACCTGAGTAAGCAAAGGACTGAAGACGGTAAGGAGATGTTAATGAACGAATTAAAGAAAAGAAAAGTTGATACTTCTAAAGTTAAAATTGGAGTTATAAATTCAATTGTTCAAGGTCCTAAGTACAATAAAGACTTCAAGAACACTGATAAATATGGTAAGTTTCAATATTTAAAAATGAAAGCTTACTAAATACTATTATAATTATTATGAGATTTAAAATTTTATGTCCCCTGGTTTTAATCTTTAGTGTAATTTTTTCAATATCAGCTCAAGATATTAACGAAAAGAAAGTACTTAAGAAGGCTCAAAAATATTTGGCTGAAGCTAATTATGATCAAGCAAAAATAGAATACGATAAATTATTAAAAAGTGATCCAACAAATCCGTTGTACCATTTTGAAATGGGAGTTACATATTACAACTCATTTTATCAAAGAGAACTATCTGTAGGTCATTTTGAGAACGCATTAAAAGCAAGTTCGAAAGATACAATTGCGGAAATCTTCTATTATTTGGGTAAATCTAATCAGTACCTTGGGAATTATGATATTGCTAAGGATAATTATTTAAAGTTCGAAAAATTTATTCTGGACAACAAACAAGGTGGATTTGTAAATTCTCAGGTGAAAAGATTTATTGCTATGTGTGACAACGCATTGGCTTTAAATGAGCAGGATGATACAAAAGGAGATATCACCATTAAAAACCTTGGTGCTGGCGTTAATTCAAGATTTGCAGAATATGGTAGTGTAACCAAACAAGATGGCTCATTGATGCTTTTTACTACAAGAGACCGAGATAATGAGGGTAAAAAATATTATTTTGATAGTAAGAAATTTGAGGATATTTATATCTCCGAGAATGGAGATACTTCTTGGCAGGAAAGAACTAAAATAGACTCTTCAAAAAATTACTTTAAATCCAGCATTAATACTAAAAAACATGATGCGGTAATTGGTTTTTCAGAAAATGAAGATAAATTGTATTTGTACCGTAAGAACGGAATATGGGTGTCTAATTTGGAAAATGGAAAATATGTAGATCCGGTAGAAATCAAGGAAATTAATACAAAAGGACACGAGCCTAGCGCTTATTTAACTCCTGACGGAAAAACGCTTTATTTTACAAGTAATAGTTATGACGGTTATGGAGGTAGAGATATATTTACAGCCACTTTAAATGCGGATAAGACTTGGGGAGAGCCAGTAAACCTAGGGGCTGTAATTAATACCGAATATGATGAGGATGCGGCATTTTTAACGGATGACGGAAATACATTATTTTTCTCTTCTAATGGGCATAATACTATTGGTGGTTATGATGTATTTAAATCTGAGAAGGATGAAAACGGTAACTGGACGACACCAATAAATATGGGGACAACAATAAACTCCGCAGCAGACGATATTTATTATACACAAGATACCTTAGGTGAACTTGGTTATGTTTCGTCTGGAAGAGCATATGGATATGGAGACATGGATATATATAGTGTAAGTTTACTTTGTAAGAATATTCCAAATACTGAAATTCGGGGTTTAATTGTGATGGGTAATTCATTTGCTCCAATTAAAGCTGATATTACTGCAGTAAATGCCGAAACTGGTGAAAATGCGGGTACTTTTTCTTCGGATCCTGCAACAGGAAAGTATTTAATGGTACTGCCTCCTGATAATACTTACTATCTCACAGTGGCGTCTGACAAACACTCCAAATTAGAAAGACCTTTTAGAGATACTTTGGTATTGCCAAGACAATGCGAGTATTATCAAATGTTCCAACACATAGCAATTAATGAAGTTAAAGAAGAGCAAAAGTTAACAGCTTATGAAGCAGTGTTTGATAATGCTACATTTGATGTGAAAAATGTTGCGATGGAGAAATATGGTGTTGATGATATGCAGGACTTGCTTTCATCAAACAGTGTTAATCAATCGGATTCAATTTTTAACTTGACTGGTTCAGTAATGCACAATGAAATTTTGTCGGCTATTAATACTCGTGTTAGTTTAGTGAACGATAAAGATGAAGTAATAAAAACTGTAATTACTAATAATGCAGGGCAATATGAATTTACTAATTTAAGTAAAGATTCAGATTATTCACTATTGGTAAATGAAGATGACTTATTGCTTAGTTATTATGGGAACAATCCATCAAATGCTGAAAAGAGTATTATTTCTAAAGGAAATTTGATTTGGAACAATGTAAGAAATGATAACTCACTTATTGGAACTGCTCCTGCAGATAGTGTTGAGATTGTATTGGTAGATAATGATTTTAAAGTAGTGAATAAGACAAGTTCAGATATTGAAGGAAAATGGGCATTAGACAACCTTCCTTCTAGTGAAGTTGTAGATAATAGAAGTTTTCCATATAACCTACAAATGGAAGATGAGGATTTGATTTATAAAGATCTATTGAAGGATATTGATACTACTGAAAACGAACTGTATACAATTATTCGTGACTTGATTCCAGTACCAGAAGATGTTGATTTTGGTAATGATGCAATTGCTTTTGAACCCATTTATTTTGATTTTGACAAGTTTTTCTTGAGACTTGAGTCTAAGGAAACTCTTGGTAAAATAAAGAGTTATATGATGGATAATCCAGAAATTAGTATTGAGATAATGGGGCACACAGATTGGTTCGGAAGTGATGATTATAATATGAAGCTTTCTAAAAGAAGATCTAAAAGTGCTTTTGATTACCTAGCTAATGAAGGAATTGATAAAGTTAGACTAACAATGAAGTGGTACGGAGAATCACAACCGGCTGTTCCAAATGCTTATCCTGACGGTTCTGATAACGAAGATAATAGACAGTTAAACAGAAGATGTGAGTTTAAAATAAGTGATGGAACAACTGCATATAGTATTTTCCTGCAATAAACTTTCCTAGATAACCTTTGCATAATCTAATTAAACTTCATATTTTGGTATTCATTTTGCAATGAACCATTCGTGAAACAGTTTTTAGCAGTCATATTTATTTTTGTAGTAAGTGTCTATAACGCTCAAATAGACCCAAGGCTTGGTTATGACCTCTTTAAAGCAACTAACTATCTTGAGGCTGCCAAAGAATTAAAGAAACATTTAAAAGTTGACCCAAAGGATAGTAAAGCGCTATTTCACATAGGCTTGTGTTATCTTAATTCTAACATTGATAAAACTGCAGCCATATCATATCTTGAAAAATGTAGAGAAACTGAAAAGGCAGATAAAGAAACTTTATTTTACTTGTCAATCGCTTATTCACATAAATACGATTTCGATAAGGCTTCAGAGATTATGAAGGAATATATTGCTAGTCCAGGCAAGAATTTAGAAGAGGCTAATAAAATTTTGAAAGGTTATGCTGAAGCAAAAGAAATATATGACAATCCTCAAGATGTAACTTTTGTTAATTTAGGTGAAAAAATTAATTCCGTAGATCCAGATTATAATCCATTTTGTTCGAAGGATGAGAAGATGATAGTGTTTACCTCTAGACGAGAAGAAGGTAAAGGAAGACGAGAGTTTGATGGTTATTACCCTTCAGATATTTTCATTACAAAATACGATGGTTTTAGATTTGCTAACGCTAAAGCAGCAAGTCTTAATTCAAGTTTTGACGAATCTTGTGTTGGTATACATGATGATGGAAGTGAAATGTATTTATATTTTGATAATATAAGCGAAGCAGGAGAAATTTATTATTCAAAACAGTCTGGTGGAGGGTTCTCTAAAAAGAAAAAAATAACAGAAGGAGTAAACGATGAAAAATCAATAGAGACTGCAGCCTCAATTTCAAGTGATTTAAATACATTATTTTTTGCCTCAAATCGTGATGGTGGGCTTGGAGGTTTAGACCTTTACATGACCAGAAAATTGCCTAATGGAAAATGGGCTATGCCTCAAAATATTAAGTCGATCAATACGCCAGGACATGAAGATTTTCCTACACTTGCGGCTGATGGACAAACACTCTATTTCTGTTCTGATGGAAGAGGTGGATTAGGTGGATACGACTTGTTTAAGTCAACATGGAATTCGGAAACAAATGAGTGGTCAGAACCTCAAAATTTGGGATATCCAATTAATACATCTTACCATGACAAAGTAATTAGTTTTACTGCAGATGGTAAGCACGCATATGTTTCTCAGGTTAGGGAAGAAGGATATGGTGATTTTGATATATATAGGATAACATTGAATGAAAGAAATATTAATCCGGCTTTATTTGCTTTAGATATTCAGGATGCAGTTACATCTGAAAACGTAAAAGATTACATTGTCTATGTTTACGATGAAAGTGATGAAATTGTAGGAGAATATCCATCCAACGGTGGTAAAACTATTTTCTTAGCATTGAACCCAGGGAAGTATCTTCTGGAAATTGAAGCTGATGGGTATCAGTTTTCTGAACAGAACCTAAAAGTTTCTGATTTCGATGCAGATAAAGGAATGACCAATATAAGTTACAAATTGAGCAAGTAGTCCAAAGATATTTTGCATTTTTGTGAAAACAAATGCAAAATACACTTAATGAATTTACAACTTACCAAACCATTAGCAACATTTGATTTAGAGGCAACAGGTCTTCTAATAGGAAAAGATAGAATTGTGGAAATAGCTATTCTAAAAGTAAATCCTGATGGGTCGCAAGAAGTTTTTGAAAAAAGAATTAATCCAGAAATGCCAATTCCGATTGAAGTTTCGGAAATCCACGGCATATATGATGTTGATATTCTCAACGAACCGAAATTGGGAGAAATTGCTCATGATATAATCGCGTTTTTGGATGGATGTGATTTAGCAGGTTACAATTGTAATAAATTTGACATCCCATTTTTAATTGAAGATTTGGATAGGGTAGGAGTTGATTTTGACATTGAAGGAAGAAAAATTATTGATGTCCAAAATATCTTCCACAAAATGGAGCAAAGAACATTAGCGGCAGCTATGAAGTTTTACTGTGGAAGAGAACTAGAAAATGCTCATACCGCTATGGCTGATGTGCAGGCCACATTTGATATCTTAGAGGCGCAATTAGATAGATATCCAGAATTGGAGAAAACACCAGAGTTTTTGGCAGAATTTGCAACCTATGGAAGCAAAACAATGGATTTCGCCAGAAGAATAGGTATAAACGAAAATAATGAGGGAGTATTTAACTTTGGTAAGCATAAAGGTACTTTAGTACGTGAAGTCTTTAAAAAGGAACCAGGATATTATAGCTGGATTATGAATGGAGATTTTGCGAAGGATACCAAGAATAAGTTTACTAAAATTTGGAATGATTTAAAGAAATAAATTATGAAAATTATTTGTATTGGTAGAAATTATGCTGATCATGCAAAAGAATTGAATAACCCTTTGCCATCAGAACCTGTGTTTTTTTTTAAACCAGACACGTCAATTTTACCTAAGAAACAACCGTTTTTTATTCCTAGTTTTACAAATGATTTACATCATGAGTTGGAGGTAGTCATTAAAATAAATAAATTAGGCAAAAATATTTCTAAAAAATATGCCCATACTTACTATGAGGAGATAGGTTTGGGGATTGATTTTACAGCCCGAGATGTTCAGCAGGAATGTAAGAAAAAAGGGTTGCCATGGGAGAAAGCCAAAGCATTTGATTACAGCGCACCATTGGGAGAAAAATTTTTAAATAAAAATGATTTTATCGATTTGAATGACATTCCATTTAAGTTACTTAAAAATGGAGAAATTGCACAAGAAGGCAATACAAAAGATATGATATTTAATTTTGATAGTATAATTGAATATATTTCGCAATTTGTAACTTTGAAAATAGGTGATTTAATTTTTACTGGAACACCTGCAGGAGTAGCTAAGGTGGAGATAGGAGATAGACTTGAAGGGTATATCGGAGACGAGAAATTATTAGATCTAAAAATCAAGTAATTATGAAAATGTTAACAAATTGTAACTTAATATTATTAACCACGTAATACAGGGGTCAAAACATCTTAGAGAATGATAAAATATTTACGACTGCTCCTTTGTTTTACTTGTTGCTGTTTTTTTCAGGCAAGCTTATTTGCTCAGGAGGAGGTTGATACCGTAGAACTCAATCTAGCGGAAGATATATCAGAAAGAAGCTCGGACTCTAAGAGTGATTCAGAAGATTTAGGATTTATTTTTCGCCCCAAATTAAGTTTAGGGGTTGGAATGTTTACATTTTATGGTGATGTTAATACAAATCACAATGGCTTTCATCCAACGGTGAGTAAAATTGCATACGAGTTGCGTTTAATTAATCCTCTAACAGATTATTTGGATTTGAATTTCTATGCATTGTTTGGTCAGGTAAGCGCAAATGAACGAACGATTGAAAGAAGCTTGAATTTTAATTCTAATATTACTACGGGTGGTCTAACCTTTACCTATAATTTTAAGAATTTTAGAAATTGGAAATCTAATGTCAATCCATATATTTCTGCGGGTATAGAATCAGTTGAGTTTTTATCAAAATCTGATTTAAGAGATAAGGATGGTAATTATTACTATTATTGGTCTAACGGTACTATAATGAATATGCCAGAAGATGACCCTAACGCAAGCGCTGCGGTGCAATTATACCGAGATTACACCTATGAATCGGATTTAAGAGAGTTAAATCTAGATGGTTATGCTAAATACCCCGAACGTTCATTCGCTTTTCCTGTGGAAGTTGGTGCAAATTTCAAATTAGGAGAAAGAGTAGATTTTAGAGTCAGTACTGCTATGCATTTTACGTTAACAGATTTAATAGACAATGTGACATCGGAAAGCATTGGCGTTAGAGCTGGAACAAAAGGAAATGACAAATTCTTGTATACTTCATTTTCATTTGTTTACGATTTGACCTTTGGAAACGAAAAGGGTAATGGCAGAAATAGTGGATATGATGGTGATTGGATGGATTTATACGCACAAGATACTTCCGATTATGACAAAGATGGCGTAGGAGATTTAGCAGATCTATGTGCTAAAACACCATTGGATGCTAGACCAGTAGATGAGTTTGGGTGTCCGTTAGACCAGGATAAAGACGGGGTCTCGGATAATAAAGATGATGAATTGGATACACCAGAAAATGCTCCTGTTAATGAATTGGGGGTTGCATTAACTGATGATGATTTCTTTTTGATGTATAGAATGTATAAAGATTCAATAGGTGAATTTGCTGTTATGACGGAAGCAGTTAATATTTCTGAGTCAGGTGGTGCTACTGGTCCTAGAGACGAAAATGGTTTAGTTATGTCATCTGCGCCTAAGGAAAGTTACACGGTAATTATTGGTTCTGATTCTACGGGAGTGTCTGCCAATGAATTACACAAGTTCTTGAGTTACAAAGATTTTAAAGTTATTGATGATGGTGATAAGGTTTATTACATAGTTGGTGAATTTGACAACATCAACGATGCGATGGCGGCAAATGATAATATTAGAAAAGAAGGGTTTGATTCACATGTGGGGAAAACAAGTACAGATGATAAAGGAAATCAATCTGTTACAGAAGTGGATGATTCGCAATTGCCAACAAATAATGATGTTGCATCAAATGTAACGGTTACTAAAGAGAAACTTTATAAGATTCAAATTGGAGCGTTTAAGAAAAAATTGAGCGGAAATGTATTTGGAGATGCAGATGACTTAACCTATGTCAAAGGTGATGATGGTTTGTGGAGATATTATTCAGGAACGTTTACAAGTAAAGAGAATGCAGCTAAACATAGAATTGATTTGTTACAACAAGGGTACAAAGGATCTTTTATTGTTGCGTTTCAAGAAGGTTCTAGGTTAACATTGAATGAAGCTGGTTATGACGTTAACCCGAATTACAATGACACGAAAGTAGAAACATCTGTTCCTACTGCTAATGCAGTAAATCCAGAGTTGATTAAGTTTAAAGTTCAAGTTGGAGCTTTCCAAAATAAAATACCTACAGAAATTTTAGATTTATATTTGTCAATAGGTAATGTGGTTCCTAGAAAAGATGCATCAACGGGATTGACTAAGTATTTTATTGGAACACTTGATTCATACCAAGAGGCGAATGGATTGAAAAAGGAATTGAAAGAGAAAGGTTTGATTGATGCGTTTATTGTTGGAGATTTTAATGGGAAAATAATTACAGCGCAAGAAGCTTTAGATTTACTTAAATAGAATTAGATGAAAAAAATTGTTGGTTTATTTATTTTAGCATCAGTATCCATTTGGATGACAAGTTGCGGAGATGAGAATAAAGAAGAAGAAAACGTCAACGTTGTTGAACAAAAGGAGATTCCTCACATTGATTTTTGTGACTGTATTGATCCCATTCCTGAAAATGTAGAAAACTGTGGATTGTTGTATCCTGCGCCTCTTACAGAGGAGGATTCATTGCAACGTAATGCTGATATTGCAATTTGTACAGGGGAGGAAGTTTCGATGTTGGATACATTAACCAAAGTAGAATTGGATAGTGCAATGACCGCATATGAAAATGACATGACATTGGAAATAAAAGAAATTGCAGAAGAAAAAGAAGACCCTATTTCAGAAGACTGTAAACTGTTTTTAGAAGAATATGCTAGTTCTATAAAATCATTCTCTGGACTGTTAGATCAAATTGAAAAAAATCCGGAGGATATAAATTTAATGATTGCAAGGCCTGCACAAGAAGAAGATTTGTATAGTTTTGCATCGAAACCTCAAATGTTTAAGTGTTCTCAAAATGAAGCATTCAAAAAACAGGTTGAGATTTTAAATAATAAAAGAGATAAATTATTGTCAAACTAAAAATGAGTGATTTAAGATGATGGAAAATTTAAAAATTGGGCTACTAGGATTAATAACTGTAATTTCTGGGTATAGTGTTTATCAAGTATCTACTGTAAAAGCAGAAATGGAAACTTTGAAGGAGGAGATGTCGGCCAAAATGACTTTGTTTAATGCTTCTGTAAATAATGGTGGAGTAAACAGTTCTTCCAATGCAAGTTCTTCTATTACTTCACCTCAATCAAATAATTTGCCTACAACAGAAATCAAGACAAATGTTCCTACCACTTCTATTAAGTTTGGTGAAGAAGTACATGATTTTGGAACTGTAGAAGTAGAATCAGAGAATCTTTATTCTTTTACATTTACTAATACTGGAGCAGAACCACTAAAAATTACTAATGCTAAAGGTTCTTGTGGATGTACTGTGCCAAATTGGCCAAAAGAAGCTATTATGCCTGGGCAATCTGGTACAATAGATGTCAAATTCACACCTAATGCTGCGCAAGCGGGGCAACCTATTGAAAAAGTTGTTACGGTTACTGCCAATACAAGTCCTGAAAACACAATGGTTAGAATTAAAGCAAACGTTGTTGCAAAATAGAAAAACAAAGTATATTAATATCAAATGGGCCAGTGCATTATTTTTTGTATTGGCTTTTTTGGTATGTTTGGAAAAATCAGCTCAGTGTGATCCAGGTGAACTTCCATTCAAGTCAGGAGAAAGATTAGACTATGATGGATATTATAACCTAAAGAAAATTTGGGTCCCAGCCGGAAAAGTAAGATTTGAAGTTTCGGACAGTGTTATTAATAAAGAAAGTTGTTTCCTCTTTGAAGGAAAAGGGAAGTCGTTGAAAGGTTATGATAGTTTCTTTAAAGTGCGAGATCATTATTCTTCAGTTGTAAATAAAAAAACATTACGGCCATATAAGTTTGAAAGAGATATTCACGAAGGAGGTTTTGATCTTTATTATTACTACAATTTTGATCACCAATCAAAAACAGCAAGAGTTTCTGAAAGTAAAACTGATACTGCTGTCAAAAAAGTGTTTGATTTCCCTGAATGTACTTTTGATGTGATTTCTGCAGTGTATCATGCTCGTACCTTAAATTTTGATAACATGGAAGTGGGAGATACAATTCCCCTTCAATTAATGATGGATAAGGAAGTTTACTCTAATGTTTATGTGAGATACATGGGGAAGGCCAGAGCAAAAGATCAGAATGGAGTTTATTATCGATGTATTAAGTTTAGGCCTTTTCTTGTAGAGGGAACCATCTTTGAAGAAGGAGAGTTTATGAATGTCTATGTTACCGATGATAAAAATCATTTGCCTATCATGGTAGAAGCAGAAATATTAGTAGGTTCGGTTAAAGCATTTTTGTCATCAATGAAAAATGTAAAGTATCCATTGGACGCAAGAATCAAGTGAAAAGTGTATTGATTATTCAATTGTGTTTCATCTGGCTTAAACCAAAATAAGGAGTAAAGATTTTAAATAAAATCTAAACCCCTTAAATTGTAAACCAATTTTGTTTATTATTTGCTAGCAGCAGCCTCTACTCTCGCTGCACCATCTTGTTTTGATAATGTAAGTCTTACAGAACTATCTTCAGATGCGGTTAGATTGTGAGGAATATTACCTTCTAAAGTAAGTATGTCTCCTTTGGTAAGTTTTGAAACTTCACCATTAACCCCAAATTCAATAGCACCTTCCAGTAAATGAATCACAATAGCATAAGGAGTTTTATGCTCCTTCATTTCTTGACCTTTCTTGAGTAGAATTCGGATTTCTTTGGTAAACGATGTTTCTAAAATTAACTTAACGGCAACTTTTTCATCGTTGTAAGCAATATCTTTATTAAAGGAAGATTGTAACATAACTATTGGGATTAATTTTTACTATTAAAATAAAGAAATACTAGATTTACTAGGGTCAATAGTTGCTGGTGCAGGAAAATCTGCATGAACAATCATTGTATTTTCATGTCTCTGTACTAATTCTTCAATTTTCTTTCTGTTCAAAAGAATAACAGTTGCATGACCGTGATGATCTAATTTATCAGAAATTGTTTCTCCATTGAATTCACATACCCAATGTGTTTCTGTCATTTCTTCTGTATATTGAAATTCTATACTAGGTACAGCAGAAAAGTGAACGTCTGAAAGATTTTTAATCTCTATTACAAAACGCATATTACCGCTTTCTAAGTTTAAGTCTGATGGCTTTAAACCTAAATCACTTAGGTAAACTTTACCACTATGTCCTTCATTAAACGTTAATTTTATTTCTCCTGGATTTAATTCTACTTGATCTTTCATGATTATCTGTTTTAATTATATGCACAAATATACCTGAGAATCAACTGATCAAAAATGACAAAGGTCATACCTGAGTATGACCTTTTACTTTAAGAATGAATGTTTATGATTAGTTCTTTTCGAGAATGTATTCAATAATTTTAGTCATCAGGTGAACCCTATCTTTTCCTCTTACATTATGTTCGTGCATTGGGTAAGGAAAGAAATCTATTTGAACACCTGCAGAAACACATGCCTGAACAAATGCCAGATTATGTTGCATCACAACTACGTCATCTACTGTGCCGTGAATCATTAATAAATCTCCTTCTAAATTTTGTACTTTAGTTTGTAAAGCGGCTTCCTTATATCCTTCTGGATTTTGTTCAGGCGTGTCCATGTATCTTTCGCCATACATTATTTCATACCATTTCCAATCTATAACCGGACCGCCAGCAACGCCCACTTTAAATACTCCTGGTTTTTTTAACATTAATGATGTAGTCATAAAACCTCCAAAACTCCAACCATGTACTGCCATTCTATCTTGATCAACATAAGGAAGTGATTTTAGATATTCTACTCCTATCATTTGATCTTCAATTTCTGCTTTCCCCAAATTTCTATGAATCACTTTTTCAAAATCGTATCCTCTGTTTGCAGAACCTCTCCCATCCAAAGTAAATACAATGTAACCCTGCTCAGCCATATAATGCATCCAAAGTCTGGCACCGCCTAACCAATTATTGGTGACTAATTGCGCGTGAGGTCCTCCATACACATAAACTAAAACTGGGTATTTCTTTTGAGCATCAAAATCATGTGGCTTCATTACTCTACATTCCAAATCAAAACCGTCAGCAGACTTAAGTTTCAGAAATTCAACTTGCGCTGTATTATACTCTGTTAATGGATTTTTAGCTTCATGAATATTGGTTATTTTTCCTTTTTTGATATCAATAATGTCAACTTTGTTGGGTATTGTCAAACTTGACCAAGTATCTAATAAATATCTGCCGTCAGAAGATAACAGGCAATGGTGTGTTCCACTTTCTGTTGTCAATTTTCTATAAACCTTTGTAGCGATCTCTATTTCATAACAATGATTTTCCTTAGGATCTTCTCCAGTAGCTTCTATATACACTTTTGTACCGTCTTCAGAAAAACCTACAATTGATTGGACCACAAATTTAAAATTAGTGATTTGAGCAATTAATTTCCCGTTAGTAGAGTAATGGTACAAATTCATAAAACCGTCACGTTCGCTAAACCATAGAAACTCGTCTGTTTTCCCCGGAATAAATTCAGCGGGATGTTCTGGTTCTGCCCATTCTTCACTTTTTTCTTCAAATAGTGTTTTTACTAATTTACCTGTATTAGCATCATATTGATTCATCCATACATGGTTTTGGTCTCTATTTACTTGAGCCAAATAGATAAACTTCTCTTCTGGTCCCCACACAAGGTTTGTTAAATAATCATCTTTTTCTCCAGTTGTTTGAAGAAAGATTGTTTTTCCAGTTGTAAGGTTGTAGACGCCAACTTTACCATGTTCACTTTTTTGACCAGCCATAGGATATTTCACAGACTTCAAAGATCCTGGAGTAGTGGTAATATCTAAAAGGGGATAGTCTGCAACATCTGTTTCATCCTTTTGGTAAAATGCCAAAGCATTCCCTTTTGGCGACCAAAATGTTCCTTTGCTAATACCAAACTCAAATCTATGTATCGCCTGACCAGATACAATGTTCTTATCAGTAGTCTTTGCTACTACCGACTTTTCTTTTTTAGGATTTGCTATAAACAAGTTGTTGTCTATTGTATATGCTACAGATTGGTTGGTATAATGTAAATCAGTATGTTCTCCGTTTGTTGGTGTACCTACTAGCGTACTTACTTTTTCTGTTTGCTTATTGAATAATTTGTACTGCCCACCATAAAAGTAAACTGCATTATTAGCATCTTGCCACTTTAAGTATGGCATATACTTTAAACTAGTGTCGGATTTTAATAATGTAGATTTAGAAATGTAATTTTTTCGTCCTTTTAAATCCGTAATAACAATACTATCACCACTATTGTAGGAGTAATATTGTTCGCCAGGAATCCATTGCAAATTTGATAATCTATTAGGATATAAACCTTTATAATATCCCAATTCAGCATCTTCTATTGTGAGATTTTTTTTCTGAGCGTTAATATTTACGCTCATTGCTACCATTACGATTGCAACAAGTATGTTTTTCATATTCAAAATCATAGTGTGTTTTTATATTCAGTGTTACTTAATAGCAAAATTAATGCTAAAAGTTTCCAAAGTATCAATGTTCTCCACAAAAGCGAAGAAACCTACAAACAGAAAGTGCCTTAGACTTCTTTCTCTAGTTTTGTAATTTCTCTCATCTTCTGCTTTAATGCATCGATTTCAGATTTGCCTTTTTCAATGTTAGCCATAACGCCTTTCAATAAAGCCTCTGCGCCTTTACTATTACCAAAGAAGCCAAGGTTATTCTCATAATTCGTAACTTCTTTAGTCAGTTCATTGATTTTCTTTCTCAAGAAATCTTTTTCTTTTTGAAACATTCTCGATGGATCTGCAGCTCCTTTGATAGAATCTAGTTTAGCTTGGAAAAAGACTTTGTCTTTTTCTTTACCACTTAATTTCAATTTATCGTATTGTGCGTCTAGAGCGGTTTTGTATTCCTTATATATAGCATCTTTTTGTTTGTAAGGAACATTGCCTATTTCAGCAAATCTAGAAGAGAATCCTTTTAGCGCTTCAATGTTTTCTTTGGCATTATCAGAACCTTCAAATGCTTTAATTTCTTCAATGATGGCTTGCTTTAATTTTAAGTTGCCTTCGTTGGCTGCATCTAATTCTTTATAATAAGCATCTTTCTTAGCAAAGAAATCATCACATCTTGATCTAAATTCTTTCCATAATTTTTGCTCAGCATATTGTCCTGCATGCCCCACTTTTTTCCATTCATTTTGCAATTTAATGGCCAAGTCTGTACCCGCTTTCCAATCTGTAATTTCCTTGAGTTGATCTGCTTTCTTTATAATTTCTTCTTTCAGTGTTTTCTTTTCTTCATTTCCTTCCTTACGCTTTTCATAAAATTTAGCCTTAGCAGCATAGAAAGCATCAAAATATCCTCTAAACTCTGTCCAGATTTTATCATTTACTTCTTTGGGTGCAAAACCAATTTTTTTCCAAGACTCTTGAAATGCATTCATGGCTTGCGTAGCTTTTTCCCAGGCTGCATGCGTATCAGGTATTGTTGCAGCAAAGTTCTTTACTTCTTCTATTAACTGTTGCTTCTTAACCAAGTTTTCTGCTTTTTCTTTTTCTCTAGCCTCTCTTAGTTCATTAATTTTATCATAAATTGCTTTTATTGTTGACCAATATTCCTCTTTTAATTGCTCCCAATGCTCCTGGAAGGTTGGGCCTACTTCTTCCCATTGGTTTTGCAAAGCTTTTACTTGTTGATCTAATGTCTTCAAGTTTTTCTCACCTAGCAATTCCTTGGCTTGATGAATGATTTGATTTTTTAAAGAGTAATTCTTCTTCAAATCGTTTTCTTGCAATTCTTTATAAATGTTTACATTGTAATTAAACAACTCATTTAATTGGCTATACTGCGCCTGAATATCTTGAAATTTAGCTTTAGGAATATTACCTATAGCGTTCCATTCTTCTCGGATTTCTTTTATTGTATTAAAAAGAACACCAATGTTTTCTTCATTCTGAAGAAGTAATTGAAAACGTTTAATTAGAATTTGTTTAGCATTAAGGTTTTCCTTTTCGGCTTCATCTGCAGCTTTTTTCAACTCAGCGATTCTATCTTTACAACTTTCAATGGAAGCTATAATATCATTATTAAGTTGATCATTTTCTACATCAATTTCAATCTCCGTATCCAAATCCAATTGCTTTTCTTCAAGATCTTTTTGTTCCTTATTATATAAGGCGTAAAATTCTGAGGTAATAGGACGTAATTCCTTTTGAATTGCTTTAGCATCTGTTTCTGATTTTAAAGCATTTAATTTTTCTAAAATTTCTGTTTTACTCATGGTTAATCTTCTTAATAGAACAAATTTAATGTAATAGGTTGATTTGAATGAGTTATTCTCTAAAAAAATAGCTTTATACGTTCACTACTCTCATTATTGAATTCAAAAGATGGTAATTACATTAGTTTTAGGCATGTTTGTCATTTAATTTATTAGATAATTTAATTATTTTGTAATTTAGAGCATCTTGAAATTGATATTTTACATAGCGCTCATCACTATTATATGTGCTTGCCAAAAACAACAGCCTAATAGCAACGGTAGTTATTGGAATGGAACTCCGTCTTCCTATGGTAATCTGGCAACTTCATTTTCTGAAGATTGGGACAATTGGAATTACAGTTTAGATAGTGTTTCAGGCTATTACCGTACAGCATTTAGCGAAGATTGGGATAATTGGGATGTGAAAATCAACAACATTACTGGACAAATAGATACACAGTTTTCTAATGACTGGGATAATTGGGAGTTCAAACTTTCAGGACATAACATTGATATTGAAACCAATTTCTCCAACGATTGGGACAGTTGGGTAGTAAAAGATCAAGCGGCAGGTGTTACTTATACTGTCAAAACCAACTTCTCCAATGATTGGGATAGTTGGGAAGTCAGGTTAAACGGAACCGTAGTCATGAAAATGACCACCGATTTCTCCAATGACTTTGACAATTGGCAAATTGACGACAGAGGAATGACCGATGATATTCACCGTGCATGTGTAATGTTTATTCCTGTTTTTATTAGTGCGGTGCATCAGCAGGGGGTGATTTAAAGATATTTATGCATATGAGACAAGTAGAAAGATTAATTTTAATAGTAATAATTTCAGCAGCTTTTATAGCTTGTAAAAAGAAAGGTTGCACAGATTGTAATGCGGTGAATTACGATAGTGAAGCTAAAAAGGATGATAATTCCTGTCTTTTTGTGAATGATGATTTAATAGGAGTATATGCAGTTCAAGATTCTATTACTGGACCGCCATCTATGGAATGGTCTCATCAGTCATATAATGTTGAAGTATCTAGGGCTAATTGTGCCCCAA
>JBFHGR010000039.1:0-27538 GCA_041583015.1 Parvicella sp.
AGAAGTTATCCCACCATCCTGGTCCTCTAGTTTTATTTTTTAAAATATTTGGATTTTTCCTTCGCTTTAGTTTATTTTTTTGGTCTGGTGCTTCTATCGGTAAATGACGAACTTCTACTTGCGTTGTTAAGTTATCACTGTGTATATCCAGTTGCTTTAAACTTGGTTTATTAACAATGCTATCTTTTGTCAAATTATTGGTTGAGAAAATCTTTTTTGTTTTTTGTTTTATTTCTGGATATTCAGAAATGTAAATAGCGGAAGTGTCATGAGACTTAATCGTTTTTGTATAGTGTTGATTTTTAGATTTTAAAAAGTCCAAAGGTCTTCCATAGTCTGTGTATCGCAATTGAATACATGATGAAAGGAGTCCCGTCAAAAGTAGTACTGGGAGTAATTTTAAAAAAAGAAGTTTCTTTAAACGTTGCTGTATTTGTATTTCATCCAAATCTTTTCTATTTCTCTTCGAATCACTAAATTAACAATCTCATCTACATTTAAATTTTCAATTTGACGAAGTAGCTTTTCATTTACGTCAACTCTATATAAAAACATTCTAATGTCATTTTTATAATTGTGTTTTAGTAAATTGTTAATTACAATTTCCATAGCAGGGATTAAGGTGGAAGGAGTAACATTTGATGCGTTTTTCCACTCGATACCACACATTATCAAATCTTTTTCAATTTGAGAAGTTAGCATTTTAAACAATTGTTTTTGAGCAGGATGTTCGCTAAGTTTAGTTAGTTCCTGTATGGGAGATTCTCGATGATTCATTTCTTAAATGTAAGAAAAATTGACTGTAAATAAAAAAGCGCATAAAATAATTATCTTACACGCTTTTATTTAATTAAATAGTTTGAGGTTTAAATAACTCCTAGTTCTTTACCGACTTTTATAAAGGCAGCAACTGCTTTGTCAAGGTGTTCGGTGGTGTGTGCAGCAGAGATTTGCGTTCTAATTCTCGCTTTTCCTTTTGGTACCACAGGATAAAAGAAACCAATAGCATATACACCTTCTTTTAAAAGACCTTCAGCCATTTTTTGAGAAAGTGCGGCATCGTAAAGCATTATTGGGACGATTGGAGAGTTTCCTTCTTTTACATCAAAGCCAGCCGCAATAATTTTATCTTTAAAATATTTAGTGTTTGCTTCTAGTTTGTCACGTAATTCTGTAGAGGAACTTAAAATATCAAAGACTTTGTTGGATGCACCAACAATACCAGGAGCTAAACTATTTGAGAATAAATAAGGCCTAGATTTTTGACGAAGCATCTCAATGATTTCCTTTTTACCTGTTGTATAACCTCCCATTGCTCCACCAAGCGCTTTTCCTAGCGTTCCGGTTATGATATCCACTCTGTCTAAGCAGTCGTGAAATTCAGGCACTCCTCTTCCTGTTTTACCAATGAATCCAGCAGAGTGACATTCATCTGTCATTACTAAAGCATCATATTTGTCTGCCAAATCACAAATTTCATTCATTTTGGCTAAATCTCCATCCATGGAGAAAACTCCGTCTGTAACAATAATTCTGTTACGTTGGGCTTGAGCAGCAATTAACTGTTGCTCCAAGTCTGCCATGTCACTGTGTTTGTATCTGTAGCGTTGGGCTTTGCATAATCTTACACCATCAATGATGGAAGCATGATTTAATTCATCCGAGATTATAGCGTCTTGCGCATCAAATAGTGGTTCAAATACACCGCCATTGGCATCAAATGCAGCAGCATACAGAATTGTATCTTCTGTGCCATAGAATTCTGCAATTTTTGCTTCTAATTCTTTATGAATGTCTTGTGTTCCACAAATAAACCTAACCGAAGACATGCCAAAACCATGAGAGTCTAAAGCGTCTTTAGAGGCTTGAATAACATCTGGGTGAGAAGAAAGTCCTAAATAGTTGTTTGCACACATAATAATGACATCCTCTTCATTATTTACTTTAACTTCTGCGCCTTGTGGTGTAGTGATTATTCTTTCACTTTTGTAAAGACCTTCTGATTTTAAAGTGTCTAAATCTGCTTGTAATTGCTGTTTTAATTTCCCGTACATAAAATATGCTTTTAGATTTTCTTTTTCTTTTTTTGAACTAGCGCTAAAGATACTAATCCTAAGACAACTATTAAAATGGTTTGGGAAGCCCATACTAGCATGCCAAATCCAACATCTTGACCTGTGGCTCCTGTCTCCAATAGTGTTTCTGGGGTTCTGTAGAAAGTTACTACAGATCCAACCATAATAGGGTAAGTCCCGATACCGCCTTGTGTTATGATAAATCCAATTGTCCCGGCTACAAATCCAATCATAATAGCAGAGGCTGGGAGGTTTTTTGTGAAGTCTGTTGCGTAGAAGACAACCCAAAACATTCCGACATAACAAATCCATATGATTAGCGTATGCATTATGTATGGCACTCGATCTTTCATTTTTAGGATAGAAAGAAAACCATCTTTAAGCCCTTTTATAAATTCTATTAATTTGTCTTTGAACTGTGGTTTTATTTTGAGCAAAACAAAAAATCCAATTAAGCCTATAACAGCAACAATTCCAATTACCATTAGAAGTGAAATACCACCTTCAGATTCAGCAGTTTGATTGGGTTCTTTTAGAATTTCATATAATTGAAAAACTTTATCATAATTGAAGAGTAGTGCTGTGCCTGTGATGATTCCAAGGCAAATTACATCAATTACTCTTTCGGCTACGATAGATCCAAAACCTTTGTCAAAAGGAACATTGTCCGTGGCTTTTAAAACCCCTGCTCTAGAAGCTTCACCCATTCTGGGGACCACTATGTTGGCGATATATCCCACCATTATAGCGTTGTAAGAGTTGAATGTGCTGGGCTGGTAACCTAATGGTTTTAGCGCATATTTCCATCTAATAGACCTACTTAGGTGGCTGATAAACCCAATTATGAGTGCTGCAAACACCCAAAAATAATCAGCTTCCTTAAATACTTTAATAAAGTTGTCTTTTTGTTCCTGATCAAAACTAGACCAGAAGTACCAAAAAATGTATAAGCCTAATAATAGGGGAACTACAATTTTTAAAATATTGATGATTGTTTTTTTCACGATGATTAAACGACCTTTATTTTAATAAATTGTTGTCGTCCGGAAATGCAATACCAGGTTTGTAGGTTTTTGCCTCTTGCTCATCCATCCAGGCATAACTAATTATAATTATTTTGTCGCCAACTGCTACCTTTCTGGCGGCTGCACCGTTCAAGCAAATAACACCACTCCCTCGTTTACCTTTGATTGTGTAGGTTTCTAGTCTTTCACCATTATTAATGTTGACAATCTGAACTCTTTCACCCTCAATTATATGAGATGCGTCCATCAAATCTTCATCAATTGTTATACTTCCAATATAATTCAAATCTGCCTGTGTCACGGTGGCACGATGAATTTTTCCTTTAAACATCTGTATTAACATACTGCAAAATTATACAAATTAGATTACCTAACCTGCAAGTTGTCTATCAATCTTACATTTCCGATTTTACAAACCACAAATGCTCTTACTTCTCCTTTATAATCTTCTGTTACCTTTTCTAAATTGTCTGCTCTTCTTATGACGAAATATTCAGGGGTGCCGTATTGTTTCATCATGGCTAAGCATCTGTTTTCCAAAACTTCTGTAGGTGCTGTGTTAATGTGTTCCTTACAATATTTGAGTGTTTTTATCAGAGTTGTCGCTACTTGTCTTTGAGGCAAGGTAAGCAATAAGTTTCGCGAACTCATGGCAAGGTCGTCAGATTCTCTAACAATATCACAGCCTACAATTTCCGTTGGGATGCCAAGTTGGGCGGTCATTTCTTTAATGATTAAATATTGCTGGTAGTCTTTTAGTCCAAAATAAGCTTTGGTTGGTGTTACAATTTCTAATAGCAATTTCACTACACGCATTACACCATCAAAATGACCAGGTCTATTTATGCCTTCCATTACTTTGTCTAATATGCCAAGGTCAACGTTGAAATCTTGCTCATTGAGATAAACATCTTCCTTGTTTTCGGGTAAATACAGGACATCACACCCCACCCATTTAAGTTGTTCAATATCTTCGTCAATTAGTTTGGGATAACTGTCAAAGTCACTTTTGCTGTTGAATTGTGTAGGGTTTACAAATATACTACAAACCACTACGTCACATTCGGCTTTAGCCCTTATTAACAGGGATAAATGACCTCTGTGTAGTGCGCCCATCGTAGGGACAAATCCTATTGATTTGTTCTTAAAATTATTGAGATAATTTTTAAGTTCTTTCTGTGTTTTGAATATTTCCATAATGACACTAAATTGCGGTAAAACTAAAGTAAATGTAGGATAAATCGAATTTTTTTTTATATTTTTGCAACTCAATCGAAAAAATTAAATATGGAAAAAACCAAAGTCCTATTCGTTACCCAATCAATAAATCCGTTTATGGAGGGGCACTCGTTTGCAGCAATGGTAAGAAAATTGTCGCAGGGAACGCAAGAAAGTGATAGAGAAATTAGAGTGTTTATGCCGCGATTTGGTGTTATAAACGAAAGAAGACATCAGCTTCATGAAGTAATAAGACTTTCGGGTATGAATCTTATTATCAATGATTCAGATCATCCATTAATTATTAAAGTTGCATCCATTCCTCAAGCTAGAATGCAGGTATATTTTATCGATAATGATGAGTTCTTCAAAAGAAAAAATGTTTTTCATGATAAGGCTGAAAAATTTCATGAAGATAATGCGGAACGAGCTTTATTCTTTAGTAGAGGCGTGTTGGAAACCGTGAAGAAGTTAGGGTGGACACCTGATATTGTTCATTGTCATGGTTGGATGACTGGTTTTACTCCTATGTATTTAAGAAAAATGTACGCACAAGATCCTCATTTCTCTGGTGTGAAAATAGTTTATAGTGCATATGACACAGAGCTTAATGAAGTGTTAGCAGGTGATGTATTGGCAAAATTAAAGTTTGATGATGTTGCTGAGAAAGATGCTTCTGAAATGAAAGAACCCTCAGTTTTAAATATGAACAAATTGGCGATGCGATATTCAGATGGAATTGTTTATGGTAGCGAGACACTAAATGATGATTTATCGAGTTATATAGATAAATCGGACAAGCCTGTTCTAACTTTTCAGGATGAAGAAACTGTTGTAGAAGCTCATCAAGAGTTTTATAACAATGTGTTAGAAGTGGAGACTGTCCTTGCAGATTAAAAAAAATTATGAAAATAAACGTTTTCAATAAGAAGCGGACGGCAAATATGCTTTCCGCTATCTTTTTTATTAGCATTTTGTTTACGCAATGCAAGAAAGATGAAAGCCAACTCGGCTTGAATGTACAACCGCAATCTGATCAAATAGGACTTAATGTCAATGATACATTAAGTTTAATTACATACACCACATTATCCGATTCCATTGCTACTGATGAAATTAGTTCAGGGATGCTACTGGGCGTATATCAAGATCCTTTTTTGGGAAGGGCAGAGGCAAGTATTTATACAGAACTTAGACTAGAAGGTGCTGTAGATTTTACCCCTGAGGGGGGAACCTTGTCTGATCTTGCTGTGGATAGTGTTGTGCTATATATGGCTGTATCTGGAGGGTATGGTAATATGGATGCCCAAACTTATGAAGTGTATCAAATGACACAAAGTTTGGACATTGACTCCACATACTATTCAAATAGAAATGTTGCTACAACTTCATTGAATTTGGTCAAAGCTGGTGAAGGAACTATTACTGTTAATCCAAATCTTCCAGGTTATGTAAATGGAAATTTAACGAGCGAATCGATTTTAAGAATACCATTGAGTGTTAATGATTTTGCTATGCCTATTATAAATCAATCTGGATCGGGAGTCTTAAATGCCAATGATGGAACAGGGTTTTTTGTGGAATGGTTTAAGGGGATTTATATCACAACTAAAAATACTGTACAATCAACTAATGAAGGGGCGATATTATATGTGGATCCAATAAGCACAAATTCTAAGGTGACAATTTATTACAGAGATAATTCTGGATCAGCATCTGAATATGATACTATTCAATATGATTTGAATATTAATTCAAGTTGCGCAAGGTTTAATCATTTAGAACAGGATTATTCAGGAACTTTGGTGGAGTCTCAATTGCTTGATTCTACGGAAGGTCAGGATGTGTTTTTTCTCCAAACTATGGGAGGAGTGAGAAGTAAAGTTGCTTTTCCAGATTTAACGTCATTCTTAGATAGTAATAAATTGATTGTCAACAAGGCTGAATTGATTCTTCCGGTTCAATATTATGCTTCTGATGCCTATGTACCTTCGTCTGAATTGTTTTTAGTAAGGACATTGAGTGATGGAAGTATTTCATTTATTCCTGATTATAATGAAGATAGGGGAGGAACTTTTATTGAAAGTACTAATTCGTATACGTTTAATGTGACTAGATATTTGAATCAAATGATTGCTGGTGAATACGATAACGAACCTTTAACATTGGTTTCAATAGGAAATGCGGTTACTGCAAATAGAGTGGTCTTCAATGGTCCAGAGACAATGTTAAAAGAAAAACCTAAATTAATAATTACTTACAGTAAATACGAATAGTTATGTGTGGAATTGTTGCATATATTGGAAAGCAAGAAGCGTTTCCGATTATTCTTAAAGGTCTTAAAAGACTTGAATATAGAGGATATGATAGTTCTGGTATTGCCGTTCAAAACAATGGCGAACTTAATGTTTTTAAAAAGCAAGGAAAGGTTGCCGAGTTGGAAGACTTTGTAGCTGATAAAGATACTTCTGGGCAGATTGGGATTGGTCATACAAGATGGGCTACTCATGGAGAGCCTAATGATGTAAATGCGCATCCACACTCTTCTGGAAATGGAAAATTTGCATTGGTTCATAATGGGATCATTGAAAATTATGCTGTTCTTAAAGAAGAATTGATAGAAAGAGGGCATGTTTTTAAAAGTGAAACCGATACAGAAGTATTAATGCACTTGATTGAAGAAATTAAAACTCAACAAGACTGCTCACTTTTTCATGCGGTAAGATTGGCTTTGAATGAGGTGCATGGAGCATATGCTATTGTTGTAATTTCTAAAGAAAATTCGGATGAGTTAATTGCAGCACGAAAAAGTTCTCCGTTAGTAATAGGAATTGGAAAGAATGAGTATTTCTGCGCATCAGATGCTACTCCGATTGTTGAGTTTACTAAGAATGTGGTTTACCTTGAAGATGGTGAAATTGCGAGATTAAGCCTAAAGGATGGGTTGAAATTAAAAACGATCAAAAATCAAGTAAAAACACCGTATATCCAGGAGTTGGAGATGAAGTTAGAGGCTTTAGAGAAAGGCGGTTATGAGCATTTTATGCTTAAAGAGATTTACGAGCAGCCTCGTTCTATTGAAGACTGCATGAGAGGTCGAATGAGCCTATCAGATAATATGGTGTCCCTAGGTGGAATATTAAATTACAAAGATAAATTGGTTAATGCCAAGAGAATTATCATTGTTGCTTGCGGTACTTCATGGCATGCGGGAATTGTTGGAGAATATTTAATTGAAGAATTAGCAAGGATACCTGTTGAGGTGGAATACGCATCAGAGTTTAGATATCGTAATCCGGTAATTGATGAAAATGATGTAGTAATTGCGATTTCACAATCTGGAGAAACTGCGGATACTTTGGCGGCTATTGAATTGGCTAAGTCTAAAGGAGCAACTATTGTAGGTATTTGTAATGTAGTAGGAAGTTCTATTTCTAGAGCTACTCATTGTGGAAGTTATACGCATGCAGGTCCAGAAATAGGTGTAGCATCAACTAAAGCTTTTACTGCTCAAGTTACAGTTTTGTCCTTGATGGCGTTGATGTTAGGAAGAGAGAAGGGAACAATTACCGATGAACGTTTCACGCGACTTTTGATTGATTTAGATAACATACCTCATAAAGTAGAAAGTGTGTTGAAAACGGATGCTCAAATTCAACATATTGCAGAGATATATAAAGACTCACCTAACGCTCTTTATTTAGGAAGAGGTATCAACTTCCCTGTTGCGCTAGAAGGAGCGTTAAAATTGAAAGAAATCTCTTATATCCATGCAGAAGGATATCCTGCTGCAGAGATGAAGCATGGTCCAATTGCATTGATTGATGAAGCAATGCCTACATTTGTAATTGCCACTCAAGATGCTAGTTATGAAAAGGTAGTTAGCAACATTCAGGAGGTTAAAGCAAGAAAAGGAAAAGTAATTGCGATTGTTACTAAAGGAGATAAAGATGTAAAGGAAATAGCTGATCATGTTATTGAAATACCAAAGACGGATGATATGTTTGTGCCGTTGATTGCAACTATTCCTCTACAGTTATTGAGTTATCATATTGCTGTAATGAGAGGCTGCAATGTTGATCAACCAAGAAATTTGGCAAAATCAGTTACAGTAGAATAAAATACTACTAAGGTTAATTATCAATGCAAAAACGCAATATTATTTTATAATGTTGCGTTTTTGGTTTAAATCTTTTGATATGAAAACTTTTTTAGTGATTCTCCTGACAATATTCTTATCATTTAATATTGTTTCTCAAGACTTATTACCAACAAAGGGGTTGTTTTCTATAGGAACTAGGTCAACCTTAAGTTTTTTTGACCACCATGGCGGAGCTATGGGAACAGGTGCGGGCGGTCAATTTAGAATTCAATTGTCAGAGAGGATCAATACGGAGTGGTATTTAGATTACTTATCATCTCAAAAGAATATGATGATTGGAAGGAAAGATTTACACATAGGTTGGTCTGTGTTCTACTATTATCTTAAAAAAAATAGTACCCACGATAAACTAGTTCAGCCTTTCTTTGAAATTGGCCATTGTTTTGACCACACGTTTGTAAATGAAATAGGGACAAATAATTATGCCGAAAGATGGAGTTCTGCTGTCCAAGTTGGCACTGGCTCAACGTTTAATTTAACTGAAAGATTTGATATTACTGCAAAAGTGCAATATATGATACATTTAGGTAGTGATATTGAAACAGACATAGTGAATGACGGTCATAATCATTCGCATGTGCTTATCTCAGAACATAGTGGCATTGATTTGGAAGGTCATGTATTGTGTACCTTGAGTTTGAATTATAAAATTGGTAACCTATGGAAATGACTAAAATATTGATACTGCTATGTTTTTCTTTGATGATGAATTGTGCTTTTACACAGGATTTGGAGACTAGGAAACATTTAGTTAGTGCAACAGCGACTATATCTCCGGGTTTTCAAAAAGATAATGATGACATAAATATCTATTTGCATGGGTTAGCGTCTTTTTATCCTGAACCAAAAGTATCTATAGATGGTGAAGTGTATTGGTTTCTAGGTGGCCAAGAACAGCAAACAAAATTTGCAGAAAATAGTAGTTTAGTGTTTGGGATTAATTATCATTTTACCAAGGATGGTAAGGTAGATCCTTTTGTAGGGCTTATGCCAGGTGTTAGTCTGGTATCAGTTAATAATTATAGAATACAACATCCTGTTGCTTCAAATTTAAGTTTAGTGCCTATTGTATCATTAAATGCTGGATTTAAATTTCACATGGCTAAATGGTGTAATGCTTTTGTTATAACCAAATATATTAAGGGAACATTAGTAGATGATCATTATAAGGCGGAAGTGTTGGATGAAATCAGGATTTCATTTGGTCTATGCTTTAATTTGTATGGAAAAGACATGTGGATAAAAAAAAGCCCCGAACATTAAATGCTCAGGGCTCTATCTTAAAAATTGCGTAATTTATTTTTGAATAACAATTCTTTCAGTTGAAAGTACATTGTTAGCACCTTGAATTTTCACAAAGTATATACCTGTAGCAACATCTTCAAATCCAATTTCAGAAAGTTTGATTTGGTTTTGACCTTGTGCTAAGTTTACTCCATTAATAGTTGAAATAACTTGACCTAAAGAACCAAGTAATTGAACTGAAACTTGTTCAGATCTGTCACTTTCTATCTGAAGGACAATGTCAGAGATGCTGTTTGATGGATTAGGGTAAACAACTACTGAATTGTTACCAGTATTATTGTTTATTCCAAGTGTTCCCTCAATAGCAATATCATCAATGTATAGGTTATTTGCATATTCTCCTGAAGTATGTTCAAACTTAAATCTAACATTAGTAGTTGAAGCATTTGTAGGAAGAGTAATTTCTTTAGAAGCCCATTGAGAAGATGATGAAGGTATAAAATAACTTCCATCAAAACCAGCGGTAATCAAATCTAAACCAGAAATTGATCCTCTATATTGCCATGTTTGACCACAATTTGTAGACATATAAATTTTTAATTCTTCAGTAATATCTTCAATTGTAGAACTACTTGTTGCAGCAGAATATTTAAAAGTTAATTTTGGAGAAGAAACATAAGTTAAATCAAAACTAGGTGTTGCAAATTCATCTACCATTTGATTGTTTGCTCTAAAAGCATCTAATAACAAAGACTTATTTCCAGAATAACCCGCGTCAGTAGCTAATTGCCAGTTTCCAACATTTACGGTTCCACCGTTAATTATAACAGAAGGAAGTTCCTCGTTTTCAAAACCAACTCTTTCAGATGTGTATGTATTACCAATGTTACTAGCAGTGAATGATTCAAAATTTTCTGTAGCTAGACCTTGGTATCTGTCATAATCTTCACTAACGTAAACGGCTCTGTCGATAGTTAATGTAGAAGATCCTGAAGCATTAGAAACAGTTAGAGATACACTATGCCATCCAGCATTTGGAAAGGTTACAGTTGGATTCTGAGCACTACTAGTACTTGGCGTAGCACCAGGAATAGACCAACTCCATGTATCAACAGCTCCTAAAGAAGAGTTGTCGTTTAATGTAACTGATTGTCCTTTACATATTCTGCTTTTTGATGCAGCGAAATCTGCAAGTGGCTCACACAATGGTGGGTTAGTTTGATCAACTCCTGTCTCAGCAAGATTACTAGCAGTCCACAAGTTGTTTCTTAATGCAGTCGGTAAATTTAGTACCGCTCTCATTCTCGCAATTTGATCTTTAGTGAACATATGAGAACAGTATGAATATTCCATGTAATTATGAATGTTTTCCTCAATTCCTGGATTACAAACATCTAAACCTGAAGATGGACAATGGTCCCATCCTTTTGTTTCTGGAGTGTCATCAATACCATCATCTCCACAAGCAACTCCTGGGTCATTGGTACTTCCCCAAACGTGAGCTAGTGACAAGTAATGTCCAATTTCGTGAGTTAATGCTCTTGAATTATAAGGACTAGATGTCCCAATACTACCAATATAATTATGTCTAATAATAATTCCATCAATGAATGCACCTAAACCTTGTGTAGTAGCAGAAGGATAATAAGCGTAACCAGCAGTACCACCTTCCATACTTTTTACAACCCATACGTTAAGATATTTACCACGTGGCCATGGATTCATTTTAGCTCCGTCATCACCAAACCTTGTTTCTTGCGTATAGATTCTATCAATACCATTAGTACAATTCCCATATGGATCAATTTGTGCAAGTCTAAATTCCATGTTGGCATTCCCAATCAAAGGTTTAAACACTGCAGCAACATCAGTAGTATCAGCATTTAACATTTTATAATCTTCATTAAGGATGTCCATCTGGTCCAAAATTTGGGCATCTGAGATGTTTTCGCTCCCATATTCATGAAGAATGTGAAAAACTATTGGAATAACATAGGTTGTATCATCTTCAGCCTTTTGTGTAACGCCAGCTTTGATAAGTTCTATTTCTTCAGCTCTATTCTTTTCGTATAATGCACGGTCAAAGTTTTTGTGTGTTGGGACAGTTGGTCCACATGAAAAATTCTGTGTCTGCGAATATATAGAAGAGCCAAAAGACCCTAATGCAAAAGAAATGAATATAGCACTTTTAAGTAGTAAATGTGATTTCATCGGAATTTGTTTTAATTTAATGTGGTAAAGATAATAAATATTTTACCATAGATACATTCTTATTTACTATAAGGTAGGTATTTTAAGGTGAAAGGTATTGGTTGTGTTCTGAAAGGCATTGTGCTAATTAATGTTTGAAACACGAGAAATAATGTTGTAACTGTTTAAAAAACAATTGATTTCTGTAAAACTGAAATGGTTATAATATTCGAGTGAATTTTTGCAGCAACTTTAAAAGTTAGATGCCAAAAAGTTGATTTATTGTTAGTGCTACAACCTCATTGCCATTAATTATGGTTATAAATTCGGGATTTCCGTCTTTGTTTAAATCGCCTACAGTTGCCTGCGCTGTTCCCTTTTGTGGGAACCCTTGAACTGGCTTGAATTGATGATTAAACAAAAATATTTTGCTTTTTTCTTTATCTTCAATAACAGTGTACTTGTGGTTGCCTCCAATACTTTTTACGTTTTGCTTAATGTCAAAATCATATAATTCCTGATATGTAATCGTTTTGTCAGGACCAAATACTGAGAACTTATTCCCAAAAGTAACAAGGTACTCTGGAAGTTTATCATTGTCGATATCGCATGTGTACTGATAAAAATCATACATGGATGAATCGAGGTAAAATGATTTTGGGGTACCATCAATAGGCATTTCAATAATTTTCTCTGAACTATCTCGGAAAATAAATTTAGTAGAAGCTAATGTTGTCCCTAATTGGAGATATATCTGCTGTTTATGAGGAGTGTTAATGGTGTTTGCAACTTCTTGTCTAATTTCGCCTTTTCTGTTTAGGAGATAAATTTTACCATCGATGTCGTTTGCACATATATAATCTTTGCCCTCTACTACGAAATGTTGTACAGGATTTAGTAATATGTTGGAAGTAGATTGAATTGTCCATCCGGTTACTGGCTGACCGTCCTTCGAAAAATTTAATATTTTTTTGTCAATTGTTCCAACTATAATCCGATATTCACCATTTTTATCATAGTCAAAAACCGCTAGTTGGTTTGTAGCTACGCTAGTTAATTTTATTGGGAACCCTGTAACTTCATTACCATTAATATCTAATAAATGAATTTTGGTTGCAGTGTTAAATAGCATTTGATATTTACCGTTTTTATAGATATCTATCTGAGTTATTTCACCAATAATTGGTTCATTTATGTTTTTAAACCATTTTACCTTACCTGTTGCTCCGATAAGGTGAAGTGTATTAGTTTCATCTTGAATTACAATTTCGTTGGTTCCTGTTTGGTGATTTTTCATTACTTGAGGCAACCCAATAATATTTTTTTGCATGGATAATTCCCAGAGTTTTTGTACTGCACCGGTTTGTTCATTTCCTTGATTTGTATTAAGCGCAATGGAGTGATACATTAAGTTGTTTTTGGCGGTACTACTTTGCCAAATTACACCATTGATATCCCCTAGTTCATTTTGTAGTTCTGTAATTTGTGATAAATATTCTTCTTTTAAAATTGATTTTGCTGCTTCTAGGATACTATTTAGGCTAAAATACACATCGTTGGTTGAGTAGTTGGCCATAAACTTTTGAGCAAAATTTATAAATTTATTATTGGGCACACTTGCTTGACTTGCTTTCCATTGGTAAGCAATTTTTGCTAAACCGTTGTAGGTTGAGAAGATGGCAAAATCATTCATTCTAGCGTAATACATGGGTTCTTTTGAGCTTTCATTTATGCCAAGAAGTTTTAGAAAGTGGTTGTTACTCATGCTGTATAAGTCACTTCCATAAACAGTTTTAAAGATAGTGTCACTAACACCAAAAGTTGATAATTTACCTGATAGGTTGGAAGAACCTGAGCAACCGATTAAATATGCATTGTCTTTGTTTTGTTCATTCCCAAAGGAGATCTCTATAATTTCATCTTTAACCCAATCTGCAAAAATTGCTTCAGGATCGCAATCACAAGAGGAGGTTTCGTATTCAAGATCTGCTATACTGTTTGTTTTAATAAATTGTAAGGGGTTGGAAATTGCTGTTCTTTTATAATTAAGAAGGTCTGTAGGTAATAACCATAGCGATTTAGAAGGCTTAGCTTCTTGTTGACCATTGTTTAAAACATATTTGTTGTTAGCATCTTTGGTACTGAGCCCATTTATAATTAGTGCATTAGATTTTTCGTTGATATCCAATGCCATCCAAGTCGGAATTACAAGATTAGCTTGGAGTGATTCTGCCGTGTTTTTAGAAAGGTATTTGGAAAACATTCCGCCTAATCTAGGACCGTTTAAATAGAGTTTGACGCCAAGGTTACTATTTTTAGAAGTCCGTAAATTGGCAAAGGAGTCATCCCTTAGTAAATTGTTTTTGTCGGTTAATTGGGCTACACTATTACTAATTAAATTGGCATCAGTACAAATAATTATAAATGGGTCTAAATGAGTGAAAAAATAGTTTTGACCTCCTATGCTATATTGATATACACTTTTGTCACTTATTTTTATTTCTTTTTTTGTTCCATATAAATCTAGTAATTTCAATAACTCTTTTGCATCGTTTTTTGTGCCGTTAGACGCAATAAAAAATTGAATGCCGTCACCTTGATGAAAGGAAATGACAATTGGTTTTGAATCTAATAAATTAGCAGTAGACGAATTAATATTTAGAACAGAGTCTATCGTGTGTAATTTAGTATCTATTGTTTTGAAATTAGAATTGTTTAAAGCAGCATCGTAAACCAAGTTAGTTTCTGCAAGTCTAGACCACGCTTTTCGTATATCATTGCTTTCAATAATTATTGCCGCATTTACGGGAACAATTTCAATGGGATTTTTAGTTTGGAATGCTCGTGATTGTAATGAACTGAAGGATAGGTATCCTAGTGCAGCACAAGCAATTAGTAAGAGTATGACAATTGTTTTTTTCAATTCACATGAATTAATGTATCTGTAAAAATACAATGACAGCATGAATTGGTGAGCCTTTCATTTTTAATGTTTACACAACTAGAAGTGCAAAAGCCTAAATGATATATTTAGGCTTTTGCTATCGTTTTTAGTCTTTGAAGTATGCCAGTGTTTGTTGAAGTTTTCTTTCTTCCTTTTCAATAGCAGAAGCAAGTGGAATTCTGTCTAAATTATCAAATGCTATTATTTCGGCATTGTTAAATTTGTATTCTTTCATCATTTTAAGTGCATCTTTGGCATCATTCAGTGTGTAGAATTTCCCAAAAGTGTATCTGTAATAACCTTTTGAGGTAATTGTTTCATCTATTGATCTTGGGAAGTCAAAGAAACTATTAACATTGGTTTCATTGAAAATACCAATTTGAACTGTATAATAGAAGTCTTCATTCTGCACGCTTTTTAAAGCAAGGTCCATCTCTTCTTCAGACATATATGGTTGGTCATAGGATCTTATGTCTTGATCGTTTCTGTTGTCAGCAAGTATGAAAGCTTCTTCCAATGTTACCTGAGTATGATTGAAATATGCTACAATGGTGGTTTTGGTAATTCCTCTTTCTTCTAATTTGTATTGCGTTTGCATTGCAATTAAATAATCTTGAAATGAACCAACTTCTGTATGAGCAGACGATTTTCGAATAGGAAGGAGGTCGGCTATTTTTTCTGATGCTATGTTTGAGTTTTTAATTTGTACCCTGAATTCAAGTCCACCAGCAAAAAGTGTTAAGTTGAATAGAGCAATAAAAATTAGGGTAGCGATTGATTGTAGGTTTAGAGTTTTCATGGCTATAGGTATTAAAGGTTAGGTAATACATTGGTTAGATCAAAACTTTAATTTGTTTTGAAACATTATGACGCCAAAAACTATTTTCGAAAATAGGCAGATAAACATAAAGGTTTAAATGTTCAGCTGCTGTATTTATTTACTATAATGTTTCTTAGAAAGTTACACTTTCTAAGAAACAACAATTTATTTTCATGTGGAAAAGTCGGAGGAATTATTGGCTAATTTTTGTAACCCAATTTCATATGCGCTGAGTGTTAACTTCCTATAATTCAGTTCATAATTGCTCGTGGCAATGGATGTGTGGTTGATAAGTATTGGAATAATATTTTGAAAAAGATGCAATTAAGCCTGCTAGTTAAAATATAATTTTGTTAATATGCTCTTTCGTTTACGCCTTCCATGTAGTTTATGAAAGCTTTATTGACCACTTTTACACCACCAGGAGTAGGGTAATCACCGCTAAAGTACCAATCACCTTTGTGATTTGGGCAAGCGTGATGTAATCCTTCAATACTTTGATAAATGATTTTTACATCTGCTTTTACATCTTTGTGCTTCAATAAAACAGATATTTCATCAGATATTTCTTCTTCTGTGAAAGGAGCGTAAACTTCTTTTACATAATTCACCATTTCCTCTTTAGGTAGATTTATTTGAGCTTTGCATTTTTGATAAATGGCATCAAGCATATCTTCCATGTTTCTTTTTTGGATGAGACTAATTGCTGCTTGAAAAGCAATGAAATCTCCCATTTTTGCCATGTCAATACCATAACAATCTGGATATCTAATTTGCGGAGCACTAGAAACTACAACAATAGACTTAGGCTCTAGTCTGTCTAGAATTCTCAAAACACTTTGCTTCAATGTAGTACCTCTAACAATACTATCATCAAGGATTACAATGTTTTCTTTTTGTCTTTTTATAGTACCGTATGTGATATCGTAGACGTGAGCCACCATGTCATCTCTAGCATCGTCTTGAGTTATAAATGTCCTCAATTTAGCATCTTTGACCATGATTTTGTCTACACGCGTTCTTATGGTTAAGATGTCATTGATTTGCTGGTCGGTTGCGTTATCACCTAATTCCTTAATTTTTTTTACTTTGACTGTGTTTAAGTAGTCTTCTGTCGCTTTAAGCATCCCTAGGTAAGCAGTTTCAGCGGTGTTGGGAATGTATGAAAATACGGAATTTTTCATATCATAGTCAATTGCTTCTAACACCTTAGGTGTAACCAGTCTACCTAACTCCAATCGCTCTTGGTAAATGTCTTTATCTGTTCCTCTAGAGAAATATATTCTTTCAAATGAGCAAGGAGTCTTTTTAAGAGGTTCTCTTACTAAAACCTGGTTAGTGTCGCCTACTTTAGGAATGATAAGTGCATGTCCAGGTTTAACCTCTTGAATATCTTCCCACTTAAGGTCAAAAGCAGTTTGAATAACAGGTCTTTCTGAAGCAACTACTACAATGTCTTCGTCTTCATAGAAGAATGCTGGTCTAATACCAGAAGGGTCTCTCAATACAAATGCGTCTCCATGACCTATTAATCCTGCCATAGCATAGCCACCATCCCAATCAATTGCAGAATTTACAAGTATTCTTTGGATGTCTATGTTTTTGGCAATTTTATCAGATATTTCTTGGTAAGAATGTCCGAGTGCTTTGTACTTTTCAAAAAGTCTTTCATTTTCTTCATCTAAATAGTGACCAATTTTTTCAAGAATAGTCACGGTGTCAGATTTCTCTTTTGGATGTTGACCGATTTCTACCAACAAACCAAACAATTCATCCACATTGGTCATGTTGAAGTTGCCTGCCAAGACCAAGTTTTTGGTCATCCAATTGTTTTGTCTAAGAAATGGATGGCAATTTTCTACGTTGTTTTTACCATAAGTACCATATCTCAAATGCCCTAAGAATAATTCTCCAGTAAAAGCTTCATTTTGTTTAAGCCATGCAGTGTCTTTGAGTTTTTCTGGGGTTTCATTTTCTAGAACTTTAAACCTTTTGTTGACATAGTCAAACAAATCTTGAATAGGTTTTTGATCTACACTTCTGTGCCTGGAAATGTACCTTGTGCCTGGCTCCATGTCCAACTTGATATTTGCTAATCCAGCACCATCCTGGCCTCGGTTATGCTGTTTTTCCATCAATAAGTACATTTTGTTGATGGCCCAAAAAGATGTTCCGTATTTTTCTAGGTAGTAATCTAGCGGTTTCTTCAGTTTAAGAAGAGCAATGCCGCATTCATGTTGGAGAAAATCACTCATGTTTGCAAAGGTAGAAATATTGCTTTAGTGTGATTATTAATTTTAGTAAATAATTATATCCTAACTCCTATAATACAAACATCATCTACTTGTTCTTCATCACCCATCCAATCAGTCATTTCTTTTTTGAGTGTTTCATGCTGAATATTCATAGGCAATGGAGCAATTTCTATTAAAAGGGTTTTTAGTCTTTTGTACATGAATTTTTTCCCCTTGGGGCCACCAAATTGATCAGGCATGCCGTCAGTGAGCGTGTAGATGACATCACCTTTAGCAACTTCAAATTCTTGCGTGGTAAATGTTTCAGAATCTCTGTCGTGTTTTCCTACAGGCATCTTGTCTCCTTTAAATTCAATCATTTCATTATCTCTAACTATCCAAACAGGATTGTTTGCGGCTGCAAATCGTATTTTATTTTGCGCTAGGTCAAACTCCATTAAACTACAATCCATACCATCTTTGCCTCCTTCTGCCGATCCATCATTAAGTAATGTTTCTTTTATAATTTTTCTAGTATTATTGAGGATTTCATGAGGTAGGATTAGTCCCTTTCCTTTTACTGATTCTTTCAGACTATTCATGTTAAGCATACTCATAATTGCGCCTGGAACACCATGACCTGTGCTGTCAGCATTAACCAAAGCAAGATTGCCGTTGTTGAGAATTGAAGCCCAATAAAAATCACCACTTACCACATCTTTGGGCTGAAAGAATATGAAATAGTCTTTTAAATATTGTTGTACAATTTTTTCATTAGCAAGCATTGCTCTTTGAATTCGTTCTGCATAGTTAATAGAATCAGAAATTTCTTGATTTTTTTCTTCTACTAAATGCCTCTGTTCTTCAGCGTTTTTATGCTCTTTTTGCGCCAGATCTCTTTGTGTTTCCGCTTCTTTTTTCTGTTCAATTACCTCTGCCGTTCTTTGTTTGACGGTTTGCTCAAGTTCAACTTGACGTTTTCTCAGAGTGGCAGTACGAAGCATGTAGAGTAGATAAAGGATAGTAATAGCAACAATGACAACGATAGACAAAAACCACCATGTTCTGTACCAAGGTGGTAGTATTTCAAATTTTATTTCAGCAGGAATACCTTCTATTCCTGAGCTATTAATGGACTTTATTTTTAGCGTGTATTTACCTTCAGGTATATTAGTATATTTTACACTATTGTCAAGGGTCCATTCACTCCAGTTTTGGTCAAAACCTTCCAAATAATAGGAAAATTTTGTATTCTTTATATCTATGAAGTTTGTTGCACCAAATGTAAAATTGATTGCAGTTTTGGAATAAGGGAAAATAAACTGATCTTCTCTTAATTGTTTAAACGAAAACCCCGCATTTGTTTTGAAGTTTCCGTTGTGCACTAATGAATCTCCAATGGTCAAACCTTTGAAAAATGTTTGAAATTTACCTGCTTTTTTTGAGTCGTTGTAACTGAACAGGAATAGACCATCAGCACCTGCTAACCATACATCATTACTGTTTTCTGCATATATTCCATAAATATGGTTTTCGTTTACCATGTTGAAATCCTCACCATGAACAACCTTATTTGAGTCCAAATAAACCAAAGCCCTTTCTTCATTGCTACGTATTTCAAAACTCCATAAATTACCCCTTTTATCAAAGGTTGCTATGTTTATAGACTTATCTTTTAATAGATCATAGTTTTCCGAAAGGAAAAAAGAGTTAGCCGTTTCATTGTATTCGAGAATGCCTCTTCTTGAGCCAAACAAGACTTTACCTTCTTTCCCAAACACGCATACCTCTCCATCAATGCTTAAATCATTTTGACCATAGTAGGTTAATTTTCCCGAAATGTATTTTTGATTTTCATCAAACTCAGGGTCTATTCTATACAAACCTCCTTCGCCTCGATATGTGCCCATCCATAATACACCTTTGCTATCCTTAAAAAAGGACCTTATACTACTTTTTAACGGAGATCTTCGTATTTCTTGCCAAGCATTATTTTCTTGTTTTTTATAATGAACAAATTCATTTTCACCTCCAACAAAATAGTTGTTTTCATCATACTGAAATACCGTCCAGGCAATATCATAGTTTACATTAATGAGGCTGTCCTCGTCCAGTTTGAAAACCCCATCATATAAAACAATATAAGGAATGCTGTCTATATAGCCTCCGCCAAATCCCGCTTGACTTAAATTGTCAATTTCTGTAAAAGTGGATTGGTTATTTCTGTCCAATACAAAAACGCCTTCTTTTCCCACAACTACAATTTCTTGACCTTCACCAAAAACGGCCTCCATAGGCCCATGAATATTTTCCTCCAAATTAAAAGTCCTAATTGTACTTTCATATTGAATTAGAGAAATTCCATTATTGGTTGATACGGCAACATTGCCATCATGTGTTTCACAATAACCCAAAATGGAGTTGTTTGCAAGCCCATTCTCAATATTATAGATCTCTAGCAATTCAAACTTGCTATTAAATCTTGCTGTACCAGAATTAATCAATCCAATTAGATAATCCTGATTACTTAACGAATAACTCGTTGTATAGTTGTGAAAACCATCTGTGGGTAATTCGATTAATCGAAGGTTTATTTTTGCTTTAGGACTGGTGTATAAATGCTCAGATTCCACTATTAAAATGGAGTCCTTCCCAAATGGAAGTACTTGATTTATCTTTTTATCTTCCAATATTCCAGAACCTTCATAGGGAGTAATACCGTTTTTGTTGTTCAAATAGAAAAGTCCTTTTTGTTTTATATTGATATAAAGTAAATCATTAACTACGTAGATTTCTTGGATTGTACCAATGGAAGGAATAATGTCAAAATTTCCGTCCTTATTCATGAGGTATAAATAATCGTAGTCTGAAAATATAATTTTATCACCTATTTGGTTGATGGAGAAAATCGTAGAGATTTCATTCTTATCTGAAAGCTCTTTTGAAAGTAATGTATACTTAAACGAACCGTTTTCATTGTTTATTAATTCGCCAAATTGTCCTTCAGAACCAATGTAAATATGGTCAGTTTTAGTAATGTAAATGCATTGCACCGCTTTGTCATCTGCCCTTACAGAAGTCCAGTCTATCCCATCAAAAATTGAAATGCCATTGTTGTGGCCAAAATATAAAACACCTCTAGAATCTTTGGCGACACAGTTTACTTGAGGCTCTCCCTTGTAATCTTTAGGTGCAAAACTTTGCACAGGAACATTTCCAATTAACTTTTCTTGAAATTGAGTTAATGCAATAACTGGAACTATCAGAAAACAAAGAAGGAGGTACTTCACATTTTAATTTTTAATGATTGTTTTGGTAACCATAGAATTTGTAGTTGATATTTTCAATAGGTAAACCGCTGGGTCTACATTGTTCATTTCGAGCATGTTTTTATTGTGCCCATCCACCTGTAACTCTTTTTTCAAAATAGTTTTACCAGTCACATCTATTAATTCAATAGTTACTAGTTGAGGGCTTTCAGTGACCATTTCAAACCAGAAGTTTCCTTTTGTTGGGTTGGGGTATACCTTAACTTTTGATAGGGTTTCATTTTCTGAAAGAGATAGAGGGTCAGCGCCTCCAAAAATAGATTGCTTGTTACTTCTCGTTGAGCCGTAAGAGATTGCTTTGGTAGCATCACAGTTGTTAGGAATGACTATTTCTACTATGTATCTAGAAGGAACTGTTGGTGCATCAACATCAGTCCAAGTAAAAACAGAACTAGAAACAGAATCTACCACTTCCCAATCACCAGTGCCAGTCGAATCTCTTAAAATTCTATTGTAGGAAAAAGGAAAGCCCTCATATCCATCCCAAATACAGTTTATATCTGTTCCCGCTCCTTGATTCACTGTCAAGTGAATGGTTTCGTGATAATCACTCAAAGCACTTTCATTACCGCATGTGTCAAAAGTTGAGATTTTGTACCTGTATGAAGTGATATTTGGGTTAACGCCATTCGTATTGTCTACAAAACGACTCAATGAATCATAGTCAACATATCCAATAAGGTTATAATTACCTACTACTTCTCTATAAACGCCAAAGCCTTCTATTGCTCCGGAAACAGGCTTACTCCATACAATTTCATTCATGGAAGATGTAGTGTCTACTGTAACCATACAGATTTCAGTAGTAGGAGCACTTTGTCCCACAATAACTGTGTCCTGTATGAAACAACCTAACTGATCTCCAGTTAATAAAACAACTTCATTGTCCGCGCATAATCCTGATGCTAAATCTCCTATTTGACCATCAGACCATGAATAAGAATATGGAGAAGTTCCCCCAATTGTTGACATGACTTCAGCGGTTCCTACACATGCTCCACCGCAGTTATCGTTATCAATATTTATATTAGAAACAATAGAATTATTTAAAGAATAATCAAAAAATGGAGTGCTATAAATTTGCATTGCCCCTGAGGGTGTTCCGTAAGACAAAATATCTGATTGCATTGAAGAAACTATAGATGTATTCACAGAAGTTTTACTCACGGTAATATCTGATGAATATACCGGAAATTCATATTGATAACAAGAGTTAGAGTTAAGTGAATCATCCAAACATAATTGAAACCCGGTGGAAGCAGTTTGGTATCTTCGTGTTCCAGAAATATAATAATGATTATTAATCTCTAAAATATCGGAACTAAGGCCTTGTGTTTCAGGAAGTTTTCCATAGGATACGGCTTTGATTACATTGCCATCGGTATCTAATTTAAAAGCCTCTGTTTTGTTTTTGTTAATTCCCCAAGTTGGGTTGCCATATAAAATTAAATCTCCGTTATCTGATAAATGAATTTTGGAAAAATCACCGGTTTCCCAATATTTTTTGCACCAAATTACATTTCCACTAAGGTCTGTTTTTAGTACAACAGCTTCGTAATTCCCGCCACCTCGATATCCACAATAATAATTTGCATTATTGGCGTAAACCACGTCATTTGCGTTTATAATAAATCCATCGCTATCGATGTATTGAAAGTTATCTATGACATTTCCACTTTGATCTAATTCTAGCATCTCTAAGTTAGTCCCATCTCCATGCCTTAAAAATGCGACAAAATTACCTGTCTGGTTGACGTAAACTCCATTAGCTCCTCCCCACATACTAAGATTGTCTGTATTAGTTACTTTTCTTGTCCATAATGTATCTCCATTACTATCAACATTAACCAATTGAGCTTCTAGTGTAGGAGAGCCTCCATTTTCGGTGCCTGCCAATAAAGCTCCACCAATATTGTTAGCAACTGAAACATAAGTAAGTTGATTGCCCCATGTTCCTGTTCTGATTTCCTTGTACCATAAAAAATTAAAGTTAGGATCCATTTTATAATAAAACATGGCAGAGTTCCCTAGTTCTCCATTTGTGCCAGATAACATCAAGTTTCCATCCGATGTTTTTACAATGTTCCATACAACTTCATAACGATCAATATAGCCAGGGCCTAAGTGAGGCAAAGTGATGTATTGAACATTTAAGTCTAAATCTTGGATTGTAAGGGTTGGATAAATTTGGTTTATAGTATTATTCTCGCTTCTTCCAACTGTATAGATAGTGTTGTTTAGCACCACCGAATTTTTCATCGTCATTGCATCAGTTGTTCTATCTACAATTTTTTGTGTTGGGTTTTGTGATAGCGCTATATTTGATAAAAAAAGAGTGGAAATAATTGAGTAGAAATATTTCATCTGAAATTGATATTAGTATTATAGCAAAAATAAAAAAAAAGTTGAGACAAAAAAAGAAACCCACAATTACTAATCGTAGGTTTCAAATGATTAAACTAAATATGTTACTGTTATTTCTTAATTAATCGTTTGTTCATAATTCCATCATTGGCAATTATGCTAAGAATATAAACGCCACTGGAAAGGTTTTTTAATTCCATTTTCGTTGAAACAGTTTTAGTATTAAATAACTGTTTTGTTTCCAGTATCCTTCCATCTAGCGCAGTTAACTCTAGTTTGATATCTGCGTTTTGGTTGAATTCAATTTGAATACTTAATTCATCAGAAAAAGGATTGGGGAAAATCATTAACTTCTCTAAACCTATCAGTGTATTCGCAGAAACGTTTCCTACTTGAATTAATCCTGTTTTTGTAATTTGATCTGTACTAGATCCATTTCCCACGGATAACGTAACATCATACAAGCCATCGGTATTATAAGTGACCACAGGGTTCTGTTGATTAGATACGTTTGGCGTGCCACCTTGAAAAGTCCAAACCCAATTATTTGGAGTAGGAGTTCCGATGGATTGGTCAGTGAAAATCACGCTCTGTCCAGCAGAAATATTTGTGCTGGTTTGAGTAAATAAAGCACTTACAGAACCTCCGCTACCACCAGAAACCGTTTGCTTGTTACTTCTTGTTGAACCATAAGAAATTGCTTTTGAGGAAGTACATGTTCCATTAAACGCAATTTCAATAAGATATCGTGTTGTACTTACCGTGGATGGTACATTTAAATCGGTATAATCCAAGTTTGAACTAGCAACCGAGTCAATTACTTCCCAGTCATTATTAGATAAACTATCTCTTAAGATTCGATAGTAGAAGTTAGTAGGAAAACCATCATACGCTTGCCATTCTAATTCAGCCGTTCCAGCTACAAAGTTTGGAGCATCCAAATGAATTGTTTGATGAAATGAACTTAAAGGACTTTCTACTCCACAGGTGTCAATAGATGATATTCTATACCTATACTGCGTAGCATTTGGATTGATTCCAATGTCTGTATCAATATACTCGCTCAAAGCGGTATATGGAATACTTGCTATATGCTGGTAAGTACCTACTACATCTCTATAAACCCTAAAAGAGTCTATTGCTGTTGAAACAGGTTTTTCCCAAATCAATTCATTTTTGGTGGAAGTCTCATCTACAGTTACCACGCAAATTTCGACAGGTATGGCTAGAATATTCACCACAATGCTATCCGTAGCAGAACAGTTATTATTATCTACTACTTCTAAGTGATAATCTGTTAGAATATTTGGGCTTGCTATTGGATTTCCACAGTTTGTGCAACTTAAATCCGTTGAAGGTGACCAGTTATAGGTAAAACTTGTTCCGGTTCCAGTGACTGTCGAATTTAATCCACCACCGCAGAAAACTGTATCATCTATGAAGGAAACTGAGATGTTATTGATAGGTAGGTAAAGAGAAGCAGTATCAGAACAGCCATTTGCTGCTGTGCCAGTAAGTAGGTATGTATTGTCACCTGTTGGTAAAAATGGAATGCCGTTTGCCACTCCATTATCCCATGAATATGTGCTTGCACCTGTCCCTACAAGAAGAAGGGAATCTCCGGTGCAAAGTGCGCTTGGAGTAGCATTTGCAATAACATTAGGCTTTGGGTTTATAACTACTAGTGACGAATCAGATACAGTTGTGCCATTTGCATTGGTGATTTCACAATGGTAGTAGCCATCATCAGAAGAGGTTGGGTTTACAAAGTAAATTATTGAATCAGTTTCTGGAATTGAGTTTCCATCTTTATACCACTGATATGTCAAGTTGGTTCCAATTGCTACAATTGCCACAGAAGTATCAACACCTTCGCAAGTGTTAACGTTATTTGGTTGTGATGAGATTAATGGAGGTGCTGCAACTTCTGTTAAAGTGGTCAATGGACTAATAATGCTTGAATTACCAGAAAAAGGTAAAAAAGTTTCTACACCAAAGTTTGCACCATAAGCACCGATTTTGTGTATATAATTGACAGAAGAATTTGGGGTTGAAAAAACACCGTAAATAAAATCATCTCCTATGTCTAGTGGAGAAGAGTAGTATCCAGGAGTAGTGCTACTGTTAAAATACTTAGCCACCGAATAAATGTCATTTACATAATCATATTTAATTAGTTGCCCTGTTGAAGAATGACCACTTTGGTTATAGCCATACATTTGATTATTTGATGCTAATTCAAGTTTTCCGCAAATTCGCGAATTAGAACTAGAACCAATATATGTGGATTGTTCATTTTTTGTAACTACACCAGTAGTTTTATCATATTTTAAAATTACTGGATATATGTAGGAATTATTAAAGACTGCTGTATAAGTGTAATAATTATTATCCGCCCCTTTGATAACTCCATTACCCGAATTAAAGTAAATTGTGACGCCAAAGAATAATGAACTAGTTGGGTTAGGGCATAAAGTAGTTATTGAATTGGTTGCAATAGCATATTGGAATAACCCTGCACTTTCAGTTCCAATAATTGTATCATTGTCGATTATCAAATCACCAATAAAAGTTTTATGCGTGTTATTGCCATCATAAAGTTTTGTGTAAGTATTCGTGATCATGTCAATTTCAAAAATGACACCTTTGTCATTAGCACCACCACTACTCGTTGCGCCATATAACTTATTGTTATTACCTTCAACTAACGCGTTGTCTGGTAGTTTCCCGTTAACACCGTTGAAGTGCAAAATAACAGTATTCGTGTTAGTAACTGGATCAAAAACATTGACTGTTCCAAAATTGTTAACACCTCCCAATAGCATTGTGTAATACAGTTTTCCATTGGAGCCAACTATCATTTTTGTCACTGGCGTACTGCCTTCTGCTCCAGTTGTTGGGAATATGTATCTGTCTGTAAGGGTATTAGTGACTTGATTGTATTCAAAAATACCTTGATGACCTAGACCCCATAAGGTAGTTTGGCTATAAATACCAAAAGTAGAAAGGAAGAATGAAATAGTTAGTATAAATATATTTCGCATTAGGTAAATTTTTTAAGTATTCAAATCTACAAAAAAAAGTCTAAGCCAATATTGACCTAGACTTTTTAGGGGTTACTATTTAAAATACTATTTCTTAACTATGTTCTTAGTTACAGTTCCACTTTTTGTTGTGATTCTAAGCATATACATACTAGTAGCTAAATGCTCAATGTCAAATCTAGTAGATACCGCTCCCGATCCTTTTACCTTCTGAGTTTTAAGAACTTTCCCTTCCAAACTCATTAGTTCTAAAAGTACTTCTTCTTCTCCATTAATTCCAAGTTGCAAATACAGGTCATTGTCGGCAGGATTAGGAAAATAGTTAAATAATATAATTCTTCTATCCCTTCTAAACGAACGTTTCCTGCTTGAATGAGCCCTGTTTTTGTAATTTGATCTGTACTATATCCATTTTCAGCACTTATTATTTTCTTCGTTTCAAACAGTTTTCCTTGCATGCTAATCAATATTAACTAGTGAGTATTTTTATGATATTAAATTCTTAATTTAGTTTTTTCATTGATTTCGTTATATTTGTGAGAATTACAATCCGAACCCCTAATGACCGTAAAGACTGTTGAGATAAAAGGCGCTAAAGTTGCTTTTTTTGATGAAAACACTAACAAAGAGAAGGTTGTCTTGTTTTTGCATGACAATTCATTAACTAAGTCATCTTTTAAAAGTCAGTTTGATATTGTAGCCTCTTATTAAGTCTTTTCATTTATGAAGATATATCAAGGAAATTATTTAGAAGTAGTTTATGAAAAGTCCAAAAATAGGTTTGTTCAAAATTGGGTTATATCGCCTATTACTATTGAGGATTTTAAGCATGAGATGTTGACCTATACTAGTTTGTACAAGACACATCGACCTGTACAGTCTATGTGG
>JBFHGR010000040.1:0-27526 GCA_041583015.1 Parvicella sp.
AAAAACGTGAACATTGCTGTCACAGCCATTGTAATGTGAATTGCTTTGATGTTTTTTCTAAACTTATTTGAAAATAAGGAAACGAAAATCCAAAAAATAAATATTAAAAAAGCAATCAATGCAATACCTCCAGCAAATATTTGGTGATCCCAGAAGGCAGGGTACTGTTCTCCTGTTTTAGATAAAAAGTCCCAGAAATAACTTCCTGACTGACTATAAAGATGAGATTTTATGGTTGGAACTGTATCTATTATATTTTCATAAAGATTCATTTCCTTTTCTTTAGAGCGTTCCATGTAGGGAATCATCAATAACAGGAGTAGACCTACATTTATAATTAAACCAAATGAAATTTTACCTACCCATCTAATGTCTTTAATTTTTGAAATAACTTCATTACGGTTGTTCCATAATATTCCTAAAACAAATATTGTAATTGGGACAACTAATAAAAAGCCAAGGTAAATACCGCAATAAAATTGATAAACCACTGCTAGAACCGTAAGGAAGAAAAAGATAGGTTTAAGGTTTTTATTGAATAAATTAGCCATCCAAAATGCGATAGGAATAGGGAATCTTGGGAATGTTTGTGCATGCGTCATTTGCGATTGTAGCGCAATAGATACCGTAAATATCAAAGCCCCAAGTACAGCTGCATATTTGTTTTTAAATACACTATTTAGAAATAAATAACTGAAAGTGTAATTCAAAAAATACATGGTGATAAACCATAATTGAAAAGATGTTTCTCTGTCTGTAAATATTCGCCAAACTGAGTAGAATGGGGCAGAGCCAACTAAATTATCTGAGTAAGTAATTACTTGCGGCTCAGGATACATAAATGGCGCTTCCCAGAGAGAAGGTTCTTGTAATGTTAAAAATTTATGCGCATGTTCTAGGATGTAGGTATTGAATCTGCCATCACCCATATCGCCAGGGTAATAGGCTAAATCTAATCCAGTAACGTTGAAAGCGAAAAAGTATAACACAATAATTAAACCAGCTAAGTAAGGCCAGTTATTTCTGATTAAATCAGTTTTGCTTTTTAATGTTTTATTGGAAGTATTGTGTGAAGTCATTTAAATTTAATCCAAATAAACTTCAATATCATCTCCGTTAAACTCTACATAGATATGGTCTAAAATAGTAGTGCTTAAAGTTAATCCAGCAAAGTCGGCTCTTATTGGAAAACTTCGATGCCTTCTATCTACAAGTACCGCTGTGTTTAACTTTTTTACACGAGCTCTCAAAATGTACTTGACTGCATACATTAAAGTTTTTCCAGAGTTTAAAACATCATCTATTACAATGACAGTTTTGCCAGATAAATCATCTATGTTTGCAGAGAATGTTAGTTTATCAAAATTGTAAATATCTTCTTTATTGAGTGCTAAAGAAAATAACTTGACATCAACACTTGGTGATATTTTTACAAGCGTTTCTAAAATCTTTTCAGCTACCTTGAACCCTCTGTTTTCAATTCCGACTAAAATCAATTCTTTCTCATCAAAATTGTGCTCCAATATTTCATAGGAGATTCTGATGATTTTTTGTGCAGTCTTTTCTCCGTTTAATATTAATGTTTTATCGCTCATGGTTTTATTTTCTAATAGCTGCAATTCCAGGTAAATCAATACCTTCTAAGTATTCTAGCATTGCACCACCTCCAGTACTTACGTGACTTACTTTGTCTGCAAGGTTGAATTGGTTGACTGCAGCAACGCTATCGCCTCCGCCTACTAAAGAAAAGGCGCCAGAAGTAGTAGCATTTGCAACTGCGTTCGCAATAGCTATTGTTCCGCTTTGGAAATTAGACATTTCAAAAACCCCCATTGGGCCATTCCATAGTATTAATTGAGAGTCTAATATTACTTGAGCAAAGTCTTTTTCTGTGTTTGGTCCTACATCCAACCCCATCCATCCAGAAGGGATTTTTTCTATATCACAAACTTTTGTAGTTGAATCATTACTAAATTGCTCTGATATTACGGTGTCTGTAGGGAGGTGAATTTGAACACCTTTTTCTTCTGCAGTTTTAAATATTTTAAGTGCTGTATCGATGTAGTCATCTTCTACTAAAGAATTACCAACTTCTCCATCTTTTGCTTTAATAAAAGTGTAGGCCATGCCACCTCCAATAATTAGGTGGTCCACTTTATTTAATAATTGTTCGATAATAGTAATCTTTGAAGAAACTTTAGCGCCTCCTACAATAGCAGTCAAAGGCTTTAAGTCACTGTTTAATACTTTGTCTACTGATACGATTTCTTTTTCTACTAAAAGTCCAAACATTTTGTCAGTTGGAAAGAAGTCGGCAATTATAGCAGTTGATGCGTGTGCTCTATGTGCTGTTCCAAAGGCATCGTTCACATAACAATCACCATGTTTGGCAAGTTTAGAAGCAAATGTTTTGTCACCTGCAGTTTCTTCTTTGTAGAATCTTAGGTTTTCTAACAATAGAACTTGACCTGGTTTTAAGTTTTCTGAAATTTGATAGGCTTCATTTCCAATACAATCTCCTCCAAAGATAACCTCTCTATCTAAGTGCTTTTCAATTTCACTTTTGATGTGAACAAGTGAAAACTTATCCTCAGGCCCATTTTTAGGTCTACCTAGGTGAGACATTAGAATAACACTTCCTCCATTATCTAGAATGTATTTTATAGTCGGAATAGCAGCAGTTATTCTTGTGGCATCTGTTACCTCAAATTTGTCATTTAGTGGAACATTAAAATCAACTCTTATTAATGCTCTTTTTCCTTGGAAGTTATAATTGTTCAATGTCATAAACTTGATGAAATGTTTTGTAATTAGTTATTTTTAATCCGTTTTTAGATTTGAAAAGTTCTATTTCTAATGCGGATTCCGTTAATTGCTTCGCACTGTCATTTTTGATTTCTTTTTTAAGGTAAATGAATCTATTGTCAAAATTAGTAATTTCACCATTCTCGTCAGTGCCACAAATTCCCGGCTTTTCCAGTTCTTCAAAACTTAAATTCTTTATTTTTTCAATGACCTCATCGTCAAATATAAACTCATAAGAAATGTCAATTGCTTCTTTAAGCACAGGATCTTCATTAGAAACAAAAGTAAGGACGACTGCTTCATTTTTATCAACGATTGCTTTTTTTAAAATTTTCCAATCATTTTCATAAATATCTATTGAATCGATAGTTTCAATTGTTGTTTCAGTATTGTTGTCCGTTTCTGATGGATTACCTACCGTAGTTTCTCCATTGCATGAAATCACAATTAAAGTCAGAAAAAGAAAGGGGAATAAGTGCTTTGTCATTTTGCAATTTTGTGAATACAAAGATATAATTTATCTGCATTTTCTGTAGATAAATGAAAGTGTTTTTATTGTTTTAGAATGAAATCTAGGACTATCTGATTGTAATTTTCAAATCCCAAAGTTTGAGGACAATTGCTATGGTTGGCTCCTAGAATTCTATGCGCTTCTTTGTAAGTGCCTTTGTGATTTGTAAAAACAGTTGCTACACCTGGTTTTGGGCTAGTGGTCCTCCTAAACTTGCTGTAATTGCTTTCTCACCTTTGTTTAATGGCTGAACAATCTACTTGGTGAACAAGAAACTAAAAATGAGATTGTTAATATAATTACTGCAGATTTTGAAGAAAGAATCATTGCTATACCTTAGTTTTGTGGTTTAATCTTTAGCGAATGTATAAATTTATTGTTTTACTTGGTGTTCTAACCTTAAGTGCTCTTCAAAATTGCGCTTTTACACAAGGTTCTTCGTTGAGTATTGAGGCAATTATGAAAGGTGATGATTTCATTGGGTATTTGCCAAAGTATCACAGAATGCTTCCAAATGATGATGTGGTTTTTGAGTGGAGAACTGGTGAAGACAAGAAGGTGTATACTTATATTTATAAAACAGAAACTGGTGTTATCAGAAAATTGACACCAAAAGAATTAACTTCTTTTCCAATCAATGGCTTTAAATGGAGTAAATCCAGAAATGAGGCAGTTTATGCTGTAAATGGAAATTTATTTGTTTGGAAACGAGATAAACAGGAGCCTTCACTTTTAATAAAAACTTCTGATTACATTACCGATCCGTATTATTCTTCGGATAATTTAAGTGTTTTTTATTCTATTGCTCATAATTTGTATGCGTATCATCTTAAAACAGGTGTTGTTGAGCAAGTAGTGGATTTTACTAAGGGGGAGAAAGATAGTGACGAGAAGGTGGAGAACTATTTGGAAAAGCAGCAAAAAGAGTTGTTTGAAATTGTGAAGAAAAAAAATGAAAAAAGTCATTTAAAAAAATCGGAAGGAGATTTACTAAACGAATTTAGTATTCCTAAAATCTATATCGGTGACGCAAATGTTTACAATGCAGTACTTAGTCCGAATGAAAATTTTGTAATATTTTCAACCGTAATACGCGCCAATAGAAAGCCAACAGAAATCCATGAATATGTGAATTCAAATGGTGTTGCTAAGCATGTTGAAGCGAGGCCAAAAGTTGGTAGGAATGAAGATGTTTTTGAATTACATTATTTTGATATTATGAATAATGAACTGATTGATTTAGAGATTGATGGGTTGACTGACTTAAACAAGAATCACAAGTATAATGAAGAATATGGTAAAACGATTTATAAGAATAAAGGGGTGATTTTTCATGGGCCATATTTTAATGATAAAGGAGATATTGCGATTATAGAAATTAAGTCGTTGGATAACAAGCACAGATGGTTGGCAAGGATAGATTTTAAGACGAAAAAACTAGTTCCATTTGAATATCAATATGATGAAGCATGGATTGGTGGACCGGGAATAAGTTCTTGGAATGAGGTGGCGGGAAATGTAGGGTTTTTAAAAGGGGTAAATACTTGTTATTATCAATCTGAAATATCTGGATATTCACATTTGTATACCTATAATTTTGACAGTAAAAAGAAGCAACAATTGACCAAAGGTGACTTTGAAATCTATGAAGCGACTTTGAGTGATGATGGTTCAAAATTCTTTATCACTGCCAATAAGAAACATGCAGGGAATAGAGAGTTCTATCACTTTGATATAAAATCAAAAAAATGGAATGACGTATTAGTGAATGATGGTAAATATGATGTATTGATTTCTTCTGATGAATCAAAACTTTATTATCTCTATTCGTTTAAAAATAAGCCAACTGAACTATATAAAAGTATTAATTCTCCTAAAGAGGATGGGAAGCAAATAACCCATTCTACAACAAAAGAATTTGAAAGTTACGAGTGGAGAGCAGCAGAAGTTATTACATTCAAAGCAATGGATGGAGCAAATGTTCCTGCTAGGCTATATCAACCTACAGCGGCAAAGAAGAATGGGGCAGCCGTGATTTTTGTTCATGGTGCAGGTTATTTACAGAATGCTCACAATTGGTGGAGTGGTTATTATAGAGAGTATATGTTTCATAATTTTCTTGTGGAGCAAGGTTATACAGTTCTAGATATAGACTATAGAGCATCTGCAGGCTATGGTAGAGATTGGAGAACTGCCATTTACAGAGATATGGGGGGTAAAGATTTATCAGACCAACTTGATGGTAGAAAGTACTTGATAGAAGAGTTAGGTATTAAAGCAGATAAAGTTGGCATTTACGGAGGTTCCTACGGAGGATTCATCACCATCATGGCGCTATTGAAAGAACCAGGTAAATTTCAATGTGGAGCAGCAATTAGAAGTGTGACTGACTGGGCACATTACAATCATGAGTATACGAGCAATATATTAAATACTCCGGAAGAAGATAGTATTGCTTATAGAAGAAGTAGTCCAATTTATTACGCTGAGAATTTAGAAGATAGATTATTGATGCTTCATGGAATGATGGATGACAATGTTCAGTTTCAAGATGTGGTGAGGCTGACACAAAGATTTATTGAGTTAGGAAAAGATAACTATGAAATGGCTATTTATCCAATTGAACCTCATGGATTCAAGGAGGCAAGTAGTTGGACGGATGAGTATAAAAGGATTTATAAATTATTTGAAGAGAACCTGCTATTAAAGTAGTATAAATTATGGGATGGAATTTAGAATCTAGACAAGAAGTGTTGACTTCTTTAGGCGAAAAGGAGTATGATCTGGTGATCATAGGAGGTGGAATCACTGGAGCAGGTATCTTGTTAGATGCATCTGCTAGAGGGTTGAGTGCTATTCTTATTGAGAAAGAAGATTACGCATCAGGTACAAGTAGTAGAAGTACTAAACTCATTCACGGAGGATTGCGATATCTTAAGAATCTCGAATTTGGAATAGTTCGTGAAACGGGTAGGGAAAGGGCAATCGCGTACAATAATGCGCCTCACCTAGTTGTTCCTGAAAAAATGGTTTTACCCATTCAAAAGGGAGGTACTTATGGCAAATTAATGACTTCAGTTGCTCTGTGGGTTTATGATTGGTTAGCAGGTGTAGAAAAGGTGGAGAGAAGAAAAATGCTTAATAAGGAGGATACTTTAGCAATAGAACCATTACTGAAACCAGATGCATTAAAAGGGAGTGGATTTTACTCAGAATATAGAACAGATGATGCGAGGTTGACATTGGAAGTGATTAAGACTGCGGTGCATAGAGGAGGAGTGGCTGTAAATTATTGCAAAGCAGAGGAATTGAAATACAATAATGATGGTCAAATAAATGCTGTTGTTTGTGAAGATGTTCAGACCAATGAAAAGTATACTATAAAAGGTAAAGTTTTTGTCAATGCTTGTGGACCTTGGTCTGATGAAATTAGAACATTGGATCATTCCATGAATAATAAGCGACTACACCTCACAAAAGGAGTGCATATTGTTATAGATAGAAAGAAGTTGCCTTTACAACATAGCGTGTATTTTGATGTGAAAGATGGTAGAATGATTTTTGCTATTCCTAGGGGTGGCGTAACTTATGTAGGGACTACCGATACGGATTATTCAGAAAGAAAAGAAAACCCTTCCGTTTCACTAAAAGATGTAAATTATCTTTTAGAGGCTGTTAATGATATGTTTCCAAATGCGAATGTCTTGCTTGAAGATGTAGAGTCTTCGTGGGCTGGATTGCGTCCTTTGATTCATGAAGAAGGGAAATCACCGTCAGAATTAAGTAGAAAGGATGAGATTTTCTTATCGCCAAAAGGGATGATAACTATTGCGGGTGGGAAACTTACAGGATATAGAATGATGGCGAAAAAAGTTTTAGATATTGTTGGAAAGAGATTGAATAATAATGTCAAATGTAAAACGGATAACATTAGAATAAATGGTTATGCTGAAGAGGGAATGCTTAAAGAAATCCAAAAGGGATTGAATGATATTAACGTAGATAATTCTGAATTTACGGCAGAAAGGTTGTTGCATACATTTGGCAGTCAAACTTTTTGTCTTTGCAAAAACATTAAGGAGAAAAATTTTGCTACGCTAATAGAGGCTGAAGCAGATTTCTGTATCAAAAGTGAGATGACACTTACATTGCTTGATTTCTTTGTGAGAAGAACAGGATACATGTATTTCAATATTAATACTGTAATTAAAAATGTAGAAAAAATTGGTCAAGTATTTGCAAATCACTATAATTGGAGTGCAGAAAGACTGCAGTTGGAAATCAAGTCAGTCCAAGAAGAAATAAAAAACAGAAGCCTTTTTAATTGAAAATAATCCTAATCATATTGTTCTTATCTAGCAGTTTGTTTGGCATTAGTCAGCATACTATTACTGTAAAAAAAGGACAAACTATTCAAGGTATTTTCATGCATCAAAACGAAGACCGGTCTAAAGCTTACTTTTACTTTAGGGAAGATGGGATGGTTTATGTTTTGGATGGTACAAAAAGAAAACCTAATAAAGCGATTCCTTTTATGTTGGCCTGTATAGAAAATGCTGAGTGTAATGGGGTTTCAAAAGTGCCGTATACGTTTGAAAAGAATCTGGTAGAGTTTTCTTTCAATGGAGCCAATTACTTAAAAGTAATGGAAGGCAAGTTTCATGACAATGGTACTAAATTGATTTTTAAGCAATCAGAGACAGATGAGTTGATGGTCATTAAAGATTTTGAAAGAATAGAATAACTAACTGTTTATGTCGTTCATTAAACTGTTTGAGAAGAATAATAAAATTATAATCAATTCTGATATTGATGGTGTTTTAAGTGGATTGTTTTTGAAGCAATATTGTAATTGTGAGATTGTTGGATTTAGCAATAGTGCTAATAAAGTCTGGATTAATCAACGTAAGATAAATAGTATCTATGATGCTATTTATGTAGATATGTATGTTGCAGATCCAGCGGTAACATGTATAGATCAACATATTATTGGGCTAAATCCGGAACACAATGCTAAACTTTCAGAGAACCAAAGAAAGTTGAATCCTAATCTTTTATTGTCAAGAAGTCATACGCCTGCTGCGGTTTATCGAAATAAATATCCATTAGGTACGGTTCATTTTATTATAGCAGCTTTGGAAAAAGAAGGTCTTAATTTGGCCTTACAGTTGGGGAAAGAAGTTAGCAACGGAATTAAACTAATAGATTTGATTTTACGAGCAGATGATGCCATGCATACTACTGTTGCAACCACTTTTAAAACAAATGCTGATACATGGTGGAATTGGTTGTTTCATTATTCAAAAAAGGGTAGTGTGACAGAAGAGTTGATTAGCTATATGCAATCGCTATCCGCTGCCGATGCAAAGACATTAAAATTGAAAACAGCCAATTTTCTGCAACAAGCTCCTTATTATTGTGAAAGTGGAGATGGAGGCTTTAAATCCATCCTTACGCAAGAAGGAAAATTGAAGAAGACACTTAAATTTTATGTTGATATGTTGGCCAAGTCCATGAATGTAAATTCATTTTATTTTGGCCAGGAATACACGACATTTGAAGGGAGGTTAGATAGAATTACACTCAATGACTCTCAAAAACAAGAATTGATAGATCATCATGCTATAGATGGACAAAAGATATTTTCTTATGCATTCATTTGGGGAGAGAATAAAGAGGGTAATTTTAGTTATACTGTAATGTAAGAAGAATCTTTAATGTTTAAATTGGCATTCCCAATAAGTAAGTTCCAGATTTCTTTTCATTTTCGTCATATGCAAATCCTTTTTCCCATTTGTAGGAGTCAGTTTCTAGTCCTTGAAGAAGTTCATCAAGATCCTCAAAAGTGTACATTCTAGGCATAGAGGCTTGTCCATCCCAGGCGTAGAAAATTGGAATAATAGGAATGAGGTAAGTGAAAACAATTTGTTGCCAAGTGATTTGTTTAACAAAAGGAGTTAAGAATAGTGTGCTAACCATTAAAAACACGAGAGATAGAGGCAAAAGAAGCCACCATAATACAATGGGCATTTTGTTTTCTGTTAGTTCATAAATCAAAATAGGCTCGTTGCTTCTTGCTGCAGACGACAATATGGATCTTGCTTGTTTGGGAGGCATATGATGAAAGCAATTAATCATAGTTTTAAGACCTTTAGGACCTTGGTCAAGTTGAGTGGCATCAACTGATTCTTCAGCGTACGTAAGCAATGGTTCATTTTTTTGATTGAACTTTTTTATTGAGGATTCATTTGGGTAAAGATCGGTTAAAGTAAGTTGAATGTTTTTCAAATTATATTTTTCAGCAAGTATTTTCTGAGTTTCTGGCATTGCTCCTCCAGCGCCTGATCCGAGATCTACAATTCGAGTAATAGGTTTTTCTTTGGAAATGTTTGCTATAAGTTTGGCAAGTACACTGCTTACACCCATCATTCTGTTGATTACAACTAAAAGATTAGTCATGCATTTTCTTATCCAATTAGGGAACCATGTTAAATCTTCAAATTCAAATAATTGTACTCTTTTCATAGCGATTGATAAAATTGGTGTATTTTCAAAGGTAGAAAACAACCTTTAAAGATTATTTAAGTCTTTAATAAAAATAAAAAAATGATGAAGATTTACGCCTCTATTTTCTTTTTATTTCTTCTATGTTCTTTGCGAGGACAGGGGGTTATATTTGAAAAGTCTATTAATTATGGTTATTCCCAAAAGGGGGATTGTGCTGCGTTAATTTCTAACTCGTTAATAGTACCGGTAACTGTTAATCAAGCAAATTCTTATTTTACCGGAGGACTTTTACATAGTTTTGATAAAAATGGAAATATAAATTGGACAAGGAATATTGCCACAAATGGCATGGAGGCTTTGGCTTATTCTAAGGTCATAGAGACAAAGGATACTAATATTTTATTACTTACATCTGGAGTAGCTTGTTGTGATTGCGGTGGGGGATATAGAGAATTGTCTAAAATTGATATGAACGGAAGTTTGATTTGGAGTAAATTGATTTCAGCATCTTCATTTTCAGCGTATACCAACCATTTAAATCTTATAGAATTACCAAATGGAAGAATTATTTATAATAATCAAGTAGAACATCCCTTAATAATGGATTATTACTTTATTACAGACGAATTCGGGAATATTGAAGACTCTATCTCATATACTCATAACCAACCGATACAAACTGTTGCATTAAATGCAAACAATTTTGCCTCAGCAACTATTGATAAAGTATATAAATATAATACCGCAACAGGGCTAACGGATTCCTTAAATATTTTTACTCCAATAATGGATATTGAGTCTTGGAGTGATACATTGGTTATTTCAACTATAAATTCTATTCAGTTATATGATTTTAATTTTCAGTTGATTAACTCAGTAAACTTGCCAAATGTAAGTTGGAGAGAAGGATTGAAAATAGATAGTACTAGAATCAGATCATTTGCCTTGTTGACTCAAGGTTTGGCAATTATTGATTTGGACCACAATTTGGTTCCAATGGATACAGTGATTTACACTGATACTTTGATTGATCATTTGTATGGTTGCTATGATGATACATCAATGTATACCTTAAGTAATATGTATTTAAATAGCAATAATTATCAAGCAATAAAAATGCTAGGTTTTAACAATAACCTTAACGGCAATTCCAAATTATATGATATTTCTCTATCCAAAGTAAATGTCACTGATTTTGCTGTAGATTATATACAGAATATGAGTTACAATCTCTATAGTATGAATCCTGAGATAGATATAACAGTTGTGAATAATATGACCGATACACTTCATTCTCTGAAAGTTACATGTAGAAGAGGAAGTGGTATTTGCAATGATTGGATTTATGATGGTCTTCAAAGTAATTTAAATATTGCACCAGGCGATTCTTTGGTTTTACCTATTGGATTTGTGGGTTTTGGAGAAAGGATCAACATCAATGACGGAGCAACGGTTGGAGAAAATCTTTGTGTCACTGTCTCTTCGCCAAATGGACATTTTGATAATAAAGTTGAGGACAATTCATTATGTGAATATTATGCTGTAGGCTATGGAAATGTGTCGGAGGTCAATAGGATGAATGTGAAATTGTATCCCAATCCGTCAAATGGAAAATCAATATTACAATTTGAGAATGAATTCAAAGGAGAGGTGTTAATTTTTAATGTACTAGGAGAATTAGTGAAAAGTTATAATATTTTCAATTCAAGAACACTTGATATTGATGTTGAAGATTTAGTTAAAGGTATGTATCCAGTTAAAATAATTGAAGAGTCCGAGCATACTTCTGTTGTTAATTTAATAGTGGAGTAGAATTCCTAAATTCCCTTGCGGTACCTGAATTTTGTTATAAATCTAAGTCACTAATATGACTGTGTATTTTGCCAAGTTTACTTTCTGCTTCATTGTAAATACCTTCTAGTTTTTTATAGTAAGTTCTCCATTGATTTTGAATCTTATATCATATCCCTCAAGAATGGATGCTAAGGCCTTTAATGCTTTGTAATTGTTCAATTATAAATGATTTGTTGTGAATTTATTTAGATCAAATTAGCATAAAATCAAGTTGTTTATTCTCATTATACCACATTTAAGGTATTGTTACTTAGAATCGTTCTACATAAGTTTGCAGAGTGAATTCAAATACTGCATATAACCCATTGGATAAGTTCAAACCAGCCTTCTCATGTAGCGCATGTGTGTGTGATGGAAAAAAGAAGAAATGCTGTAAGAAATATAAGAAAAATGGTAAGCACTGTGGTTCTTGTCCTAAGAAATAGTTGAGAATTGATATTTGAAAATTAACAATTACAAATTCTCAAAATATCAACTGTTAATTCTCAATTGTTTCCTGAACTTAATTTTCTAATATCTTTAACTTCTATCTGGGGCCTGTGATAACCTTGCTCGGTAACATTGATCATGGCTTTTCCGATTTGTGCTAACGTACATGAATACTTTGGTAATGACCAATTAATCAGTGTAACTAAAGGTGCCAAGATTTTATAACTTGTGTAAGTGTTCTTCAATCCTTTTGTTGGCTTAATCATTCCTGGTCTAAAAGCAAATACGGCCTTGAAAGGTAGCGCAATCAAATCATTCTCAGTTTTGCCTTTTACTCTTGCCCACATAGATTTTCCTTTCTCAGAACTGTCTGTTCCAACTCCGGAAACATAGGTAAATGTCATGTCTTTATTTTCGGTAACTAAAGTTTTGGCAAAATCAAGTGTTAAATCGTAGGTCAACTTGGTGTATTGCTCTTCTTTCATACCTACAGAAGAAACACCCATGCAAAAATAACAAGCATCATATCCCGAAATCTCGTCTATATGTTTTTTGATATCTGTCAGTTCTTTGACAATCAATTGCTTTACTTTGGGATTACTTGTCTTATACTCCTTTCTGCTAATTAATAGAATCTCTGTAACTCTTGAATCCAAAATGCATTCATGCATTACTCCTTCGCCAACCATTCCTGTGGCACCTGTTATTATTACTTTCATAAAAATAGTATAATGTTAAATTGTACAAGGTACAATGCCAAATACAATGTACTTAAAACATTGTACTTTGTACAGAGTTTGCTATTTAACTGTCTGCTGCATAGATTTAACTTGTTTTAGAATCATTTTCATTGGTGTAAGCGGTAGAAATGCCATCATTATTTTTTGTCCAAATGATAATCCTGCTTTTGTTTCTAGCTTTCCTTTCTCCATTGCTGCATAACCTGCTTTGGCAACTTCCATAGAACTAAAAGGTTTGTTGAATAAACTTGTCTTGTCCATTCCCGACTTAGACCCAAATTCTGTCGCTGTTGCTCCTGGTAAAAGCGCTGTAACTGTGACTTTAGTATCTGACAATTCAGAAGAAATAGCCAAACTAAATGATCTTACGTATGCTTTACTAGCATAATACACTGCTTGCAACGGTCCAGGAATTAAAGCGGCAGTACTTGCTACGTTTAATATTTTACCGCTGTTTCGTGCTACAAAATCAGGAAGGAATCTTCTTGTTAGTTCTGTTAGTGCTCTAATGTTAAGGTCTATCATTTGTGCATCCTCTTCCCAATTTCTTTCATGGAATTTTCCTATTCCTCCAAATCCAGCATTGTTAATAAGGCAATCAATCTCTATGTTTTTGGCTTTCAATTCATCGTAAATTTCTTTAGGTGCAGTTGGCAGACTTAAATCTTTCACAATAATGTATACAGAAACACCGTATTTATGTTCCAAGTCCTTTTTTAGCACTTTTAATTTTTCTTCTCTTCTGGCTACAATAACTAGGTCACCGAGTTTACTTGCATGAATATGAGCAAAGTCTTTGCCTATTCCACTCGATGCTCCTGTTATTAATGCTACGTTTTTCATAATTCTAATGTTTTAAATTTTTATTCCGTTCCAAAACATACCATAAGCATGTTCTATTATTTCGTTTTTATTACTTATATCTTCTTGCGCGAGTAAAAAGTTGATTACTCCAAATATTTGTTGCGTGGCTTGAGTGTAAATCAATTCAAAAGGAATGGATTTTATTTTCCCTTCTTTTAATGCTTGCTCCATCATTTGGAAGTAGGCTAGTGCCAATGCGTCAACTTCCTGTTTTGTTTCATCGGTCAGGTAAGGTGAATTGAGAAACTGCTGAAGAAAAATTACCTTATCCTTGTTGTCCATTGCCCAATTTATATTGGATACCCAAATATGTTTTAGATTAACTTCTAAGTCTTGGGCTTTACTCAAGTCTTCAAATGATACGTTGACAAGTTCTGTCTTTAATTCAAGGTATAATTCATTTATCAATTGCTCTTTACTGTTGAAATGATGAAACAAAGTTCCGTTGGCAACTCCTGCTTCTTTGGCAATCTTACTAGTAGGTGTTCCGTGAAATCCATTTTCAGAGAATAACCTAATGGCTGCTTTAAATATTTTGTCTTTTTTACTCATAGATTGACTAATCAGTCGGTAAAACTAGTTAGAATAAATTTAAGCAACAACAATTAGTTTGAATATGTTATTAACACTATCAATCTATAATAACTAAAGATGATAACTTTGTGACTTAACCTCATTGAATGAAAAAAACAATCTTTACGCTACTTTCCTTGGCTATGATAGCTTGCGGAAGTGAATCCTCAGAAAATAATGATAGCAATGATCAATCGCTAAAAGAAAATCAATCTTTAATAACGGAATTAACGGACGAAGAATATCCCGATAATAATGATATTGAAAGTCGTTCACCGCTTTGGGATAAATACACACATGACAAAGTGGAGATAGTTAGGAATAGCGAAAAGGATTTTACGGTTACATTTTTTCCTAACAATGAATACAGTGATACTTTGTTTATTGAGCATGTAAATCTTTTGGCATGGATGCCAACAATCCCAGATTACATTAAGGATGATTATTTAAAACACATCGGTATTATCAATGCAGAGTGGAATAGAAATCAAGTAAGATTGAATGAAGGTGAGTTCAGAATGTCTTCAGAGAATGAAGAGCATACTAAGACTATCAGAGTTGATTTAGCAAGAAATTGCTTGAATGCTTATGCTTGGGAGGTAATTACATATGCAGCAGAAGGTTCTATGTATCACGGATGGTTTGACTTTCCTAAAGCAATGTACAGAGAATTGTTTGATGAAGTTAACAAAGGCAAGGTAACCTTTGCAGAATATAAAGACCATTTGGAAGTGTACAATCACCCTAGGAAGGAGAAAGTAGATTTGGCAATGTTTAGAGAGGTAAAAGCGAGTTTTGAAGTGCCTTTTACTAATTTGAATGACCAACCTTATCCAATGACTGGTGCAAGAAAATCTAAATACAAGAACATCGTGTCTCCAGAGCAACCTGCTGTGATTAATGACTTCTTAAATGATGATACTAAATTTTCAACCTTTCAATGGCCTGGTTGGTATGATACAAAAGATCCAAGAACAAGTACTTTGAGTATGTTGGCTAATCCAACAAAAGTAATTTTGAATGGTACAGTTTCTAAGAATAAAACGAATGATGAAACCATAGAGTTTGATATTACTTTTGCTAGAGCAGGAGATTCAACCTACTTGACTAGAGTAGTGATTGGTGGAGTAAAATTGTCGGATTTGAAACAAATGCCTATCGAAGATTATAACGGTGCTTTTAAATATCCAATGGGAATTGGAAATCATCCTTTTTATGAAGGAGTGGAAAGTGTTCAGACTAACTTAACTCAAGATAGTCCATATTACGCTTTGATTCTTGATGCAGAAGGTGAGTGGTTGGATTCTCACTTCTTTGGTGTAGATGGTCCAATTTTGCATTTAGACGAGCATAATCCTAACATGATTCACTTCTGGTTACTTTCATTTGAAAGACATGCCATGGTGACACACCTTACTTTTGAATTACCCAAACCAAAATCAGCAGCAACAGACTTATAATGACAGAAACAAACGCAAGCAAAACTAACCTCAAACTCGCTTGGTTCCTATTGATTTTACTCTCCATTGTTTGGGGAGCATCTTACATTCTTATTAAATTGGCTTTGCATGATAGTAATGGAGAGGCAAGACTAGCCCCTGATCAATTGGGAGCAATGCGGATGGTCATTGCTTCATTGGTTTTGTTGCCTTTTTTCTTGAAGTTTATGAAGAATATTAAGAAAAGACACTTCTTTCTTTTGTTAATAGCAGGGGTATGTGGAAATGGTTTGCCTGCTTTTCTATTTGCATATGCACAAATGAATTTGGATAGTGCAATCACTGGGATGCTTAATTCAATGGTGCCTATCTTTGCTATTACAATTTCAGCCATTGTGTTTGGTTTTCAAGTTAAATGGAATCATTTAGTTGGTATTGCTATTGGAGTTACAGGTGCTTTTTTAATCATGTTTAGTAAATTGCAAAATGTAACATTGACACAAGATGAGATATTGCCTTTTGTATTAGTTATTATGGCTACAATATGCTACGCAACCAGTTTAAATGTGATTAAGTATAAACTTCCGGACTTGAGGCCTATGACCATCACGAGTGCATCTTTCTTATTTGCGGGTATACCAAGTTTGATTTATTTAATTGTTACTGGTTTTCCATCGGCAGTAATGCACAATTCATTAATGATGGAAGGGGTAGGCTATGTTGCTATACTAGCTGTAGTGGGGACCGCAGTAGCAGTCTATTTATTTAATCATTTAATACAAATCAGTTCGCCTGTATTTGCTAGTTCTGTCACTTATTTCATTCCTGCAATAGCAACTTTACTAGGTTTTTTGTCTGGCGAGCAATTATCTTACTTTCAATTGGCGGGAATGACAGTATTGATTATTGGTGTTCTGTTGATCAATAGAAAATCAAAAGTTAAACCTGTAGCCTGATGCTTGAAAAGTGTTCTAATTCTTAATAACTATTAATTCAAAATCTTTCATTATTAAGACCTAAGAATTACCTTTGAAAGTATATTAAAGTACATAATTAATGAAAATTCAAAACAAGTTAGTCCTTTCTTTACTAAGCCTTTCATTGCTAGTGGGAAGTTGTACTCCAGATACTGAGGAAGTTACACCAGAGGTTGTTGAAGATAAGGTTGCAGTAGATGCTACGCCTAAAGTTCCTACTCCGGAATTTAATGCGGATAGTGCTTATCAATATATATATGAACAAGTAGCATTCGGACCAAGGGTTCCAAATACATCAGCTCACAAAGCATGTGGACTTTGGTTAGAAAGTGAGTTGAAAGGTTATGGATTTGATGTTATTTTACAAGAGGCTATTGTGCCTGCTTGGGATGGTTCTAAATTGGAGATGAAAAACATAATAGGGCAATTCAATAAAGAAAGTAAAGAACGAATTTTGCTTTGTGCTCATTGGGATACAAGACCTTATGCAGACAAAGATACGGTTGATAGATTTAAGCCTATTGATGGCGCCAATGACGGTGGAAGTGGAGTAGGTGTATTGCTTGAAATAGCTAGACAATTATCTATTACCTCACCAGGTTATGGTGTAGATATTATCTTTTTTGATGCGGAAGATTATGGGACTATTCATGATGCTGGATACCAGAGTGTTCAACAAATGCTAGATGATTGGTGTTTAGGGTCACAATATTGGGCTAGAAATATGCATGTTGCTAACTATAGTCCAAAGTATGGGATATTGTTAGATATGGTAGGTGCGCCTAATGCAACTTTCCCGAAAGAAGGATTGTCAATGAAGTTTGCTGGACATAAAGTTACGGAGATATGGAAAGCGGCTGATGGCCTAGGTTATGGAAATTACTTCGTAAAGAAAATGGCTGGCGCTATTACAGATGATCATACTTTTATCAATAACATTGCTGGGATTCCAACCTTAGATATCATAGATATGGATGTAGATGGACAATATTGGGGGTTTGGAAGTTTCCATCATACACATGCTGATAATATGGATATTATTGACAAAAAAACCTTAAAAGCAGTTGGGCAGACTGTAATGGAGGCTGTTTACCAAAAATTATAAATCTTATTTGCTAATTGATTAGCACACCAATATTTTCTGTTATGAAAAAACTATTTCTTCTAGATGCTTATGCATTAATATATCGAGCTCACTTTGCATTCATTAAAAACCCTAGAATTAATAGTAAAGGGTTGAATACTTCAGCCATTTTTGGCTTTGTGAATGCAATGAATGAGGTGATTCGAAAAGAAAAACCTACCCATTTGGCTGTAGTTTTTGATGTTGCTGGAAAAGGGAAAAGAGAAGAAATGTTTGAGGCATATAAGGCTAATAGAGATGAAACGCCTGAGGATATTAGAGCAGCGATACCGTATATATATAGAATTCTGGAAGCTATGAATATTCCTGCTCTTGGCTCTGAAGGATATGAAGCAGACGATGTGATAGGTACTTTAGCCAAAAAAGCAGAGAAGGCAGGTTTTCAAACTTATATGATGACCCCTGATAAGGATTATGCGCAATTGGTTTCTGAGAATATTTTTATGTATAAGCCTGCTAGAGGTGGAGGTGGACCGGAGATTTGGGGTGTTCCTGAAGTTCAAGCCAAATTTGAAGTGGAAAATCCAGAACAAGTAATCGATATACTGGGTATGTGGGGAGACACCGCAGATAATATTCCTGGCATTCCTGGTATTGGGGAAAAAACTGCTAAGAAGTTTATCAAGGAGTTTGGCAGCATGGATGGATTGTATCAAAACTTAGATAAACTAAAAGGAAAGCAAAAAGAAAATGTAGCTAATAATGAGGCGCAAGCAAGACTTTCTAGAGAGTTGGCTACAATTTTATTGGATGCGCCTGTTGATTTGGTGGAAGAAGATTTGATCATGTGTGAGCCAAATGAAGAAAAGGTTATCGAAGTGTTTTCTGAGTTGGAGTTTAGAACATTATTGAATAAAGTTATTACTAATTCAAGTGCTACTTTGGTGCCTAATAATACAGGTGCTGATGATGCTCAGATGTCTTTGTTTGGTGGTGCACCTGATGAAGTCTCTTCTGAAAATAATTCTGAATTTAAGACTTTAGAAAACTCAGAGAAGAAATACACTTTAATTAAGGATGCCAAGGCATTGTCAAAGTTGGTAAAGGAACTTCAGAAGCAAAAGGCTATTTGTTTTGATACCGAGACTACTGGTTTGGATGAACAAAATGATAAGATGCTAGGAATAGCAGTGAGTTATCAAAAAGGAGAAGGGTATTACATTGCTATCCCAAAGGAAATTAATGCAAGAAAAGAGTTTAAAGAATTGTTAATTCCTTTCTTTGAGAATGAAAAGATTGAGAAGATAGCACATAACATCAAGTATGATTTAGCGATTCTTCATAACGATAAAATAGAGGTTAAAGGCCCTTTGTTTGATACCATGATTGCGCATTACTTGCTGGAGCCAGATCAAAGACACAATATGGATATGTTATCTGAAACATATTTAGAGTATAAGCCTGTATCTATAGAAACATTAATTGGTCCGAAAGGCAAGAATCAAAAGAATATGGCGGATTTAGATCCTGCTGATATTTCTGACTATGCATGTGAAGATGCAGATGTTACTTTTCAATTGTATGAAGTGTTCAAAAGTAAGATAGATGGATCGTATTTAGAAAAATTGTTTTATGGTGTTGAAATGCCTTTGACGAGGGTGTTGTTAGATATGGAACGGGAAGGGATAAATCTTGATACTGATGCTTTAGGTGAGTTTAGCGAACAACTTAACAAAGAGTTAATTGTGCTGCAAAAATCAATACTGGATGCGGCTGGTGTTGAATTCAATGTGGACTCACCAAAGCAATTAGGAGATGTACTTTTTGAGACGCTTCAAATTGATGAAAAAGCAAAGAAAACTAAGACTGGTCAGTACAAAACTGATGAGGCAACATTGTCTAAGTTGGAAGGAAAACATCCTATCATTAAAGATATATTGGAGTATCGTCAGATGAAGAAATTAAAGTCTACTTATGTAGATGCATTACCAAAACTGGTTGACAAAAAAACTGGTAGAATTCATACTACCTATATGCAAACTGTTGCAGCAACGGGTAGATTGAGTAGTAATAATCCAAACCTGCAGAATATCCCCATTAGAAGTACTAGAGGAAAAGAGATTCGGAAGGCTTTTAAAGCCGGAGGAAAGGATTTTACTATTCTTGCTGCGGATTACTCTCAGATAGAATTAAGAATCATTGCAGCGCTCTCTAAAGATCAAGGTATGATTGAAGCATTTAGAAGTGGACAAGATATTCACGCTGCAACGGCCGCTAAAGTATTTGATGTGCCCTTGGAAGATGTTACAAGAGAAATGCGAAGTAAGGCTAAGATGGTCAACTTTGGGATTATCTATGGTATTAGTGCTTTTGGCCTTTCACAGAGGTTAGGTGTTTCTAGAACAGAAGCTAAGGATATTATTGATAATTACTTTGAGAAATATAGTCGTATCAAAGAGTACATGGATGAAAGTATTGCGTATGCAAGAGAGCATGAATATGTAGAAACGATACTTGGTAGAAGGAGATATTTGCCTAAAATCAATGCTGGTAACGGAATGGAGAGAGGTTTTGCCGAGCGTAACGCTATCAATGCACCTATCCAAGGGTCTGCTGCGGATATTATCAAATTGGCAATGATTAAAATTCACCAAAGGATGATTGATGAGAAGTATAAGTCTAAGATGTTGCTACAAGTACATGATGAATTGGTGTTTGATGCACACAAGGATGAGTTGGATAAGTTGACAACTATGGTGAAACAAGAAATGGAGAATGCAATTGCCTTTGATGTACCGTTGGTTGTAGAATCCGGTGTGGCAGATAATTGGCTGGATGCGCATTAATGATGTTGGCGCCTGAAATATCGATGATTCAACCCAAAAAACTAATTGGTAATTCCATAGAAATGTCCTTAGCAAACAATCTAACGGGTAAACTGTGGAGTACATTCATGTCAAGAAGAGGGGAGTTGACTAATAGGGCTAATGCCGACTTTATCTCTTTGCAGGTGTATCCTGAAGGTTATTTTAGTGGCGACTTTAATCCTGTAGCAACTTTTACCAAGCATGCATTGGTGGAGGTGGATAATTTTAATGCAATTCCTGATGGGATGACATGTTTTAAGTTGGAAGGAGGACTGTATGCTGTATTTCATCATAAAGGTAATGACACCAGTATTTTTCAGGAGATATATTCAAAATGGTTGCCCAATTCTGAGTATGAATTAGATAATCGACCGCATTTTGAAGTGCTGGGAGAGAATTACAAGAACAATGATCCTACATCTGAGGAGGATATCTATATTCCAATAAAGCCAAAGATAAATTAGTTAAAAAAATATCAAATGTTTGGTATTAGGCTTGAGTTTTATCGTTTGAATATGACTAGTTTCTTGAGTTTTCTTTAATGTTTTTCGTTTTTTTTTAATCTGTGTATGTATTAGGAATAGGTGCTTTAGAAAGGTGTAACACTTTGTAACGCTGTATATTTCTTATTGAATATTACTAATTGTTTATTTGTGCGTTAATCATTTATTAATAAACTCAAATAACATGAAAAAAACAAGATTACTTTTTTCCTTAATTCTGATTGGTCTGATATCAGCCAGTGCAAGTGCGCAGAATTTTATTGAAATTATAAAGGCAACTTCGTCAGATGGCACTTCTAATGAGGATTTTGGATATGCAGTTGCAATCTCTGGTAATAGAGCAGTGGTAAGCGCCACTAGAAACGATGATATAGCACTAAATAATGGTTGTGCATATATTTTTGATTTGGTGGGAGGAGTATGGACAGAAACTCAAAAACTTATTGCTTCTGATGCTGGTGCATATGATGGTTTTGGGTCGGCAGTGGCGATATCTGGAGATAAAGTGATAATTGGCGCTCATGCTAATAATGCTAATGGAACTGGTTCTAATTCTGGATCGGCTTATATTTTTGAACTTAGTGGAGGAGTTTGGACAGAAACAGCAAAGTTGATTGGTTCTAGTGTAGATGCTGGAGATTATTTTGGTTATAAAGTTGGTATTTCTGGTGATTGGGCGATAGTTGGAGCGTATAGTGATGATACTGGAAGTGCAAATGCAGGTGCTGCTTACCTGTTTAATAAAAGTGGAGGTGTTTGGACTGAAACTCAATTAATTCAACCAAGTGGTGTACTGGCTGACGATAACTTTGGTTATTCGGTTTCTATTTCTAATGACAAAGCGGTTATTGGAGCTCCTGGGGATGATGATGGAGGTTCAAAAGCAGGTGCTGCATATATATATGATTTGGTTGGTGGTGTTTGGACTGAAACTCAAAAAATAATTGCTTCTGATGGTCAGTCGAATGATGGTTTTGGGAAGGCTATTGCAATAGATGTTGACAGAATTGTAGTTGGTGCGGAAGGTGTTGATGAGGCTGCTACTTCTGCAGGTGCTGCTTATGTTTTTGATGAAACAAGTGGTACTTGGTCTGAGACTCAAAAGTTACTAGCTTCTAATGCAGGTGGCTTTGATTATTTTGGAAATACAGTATCTGTATCAGGAGACAAAGTAGTTGTAGGTGCTTATGGTAATGGGACAATGGGTTCTTATGCAGGAATGGCCTATGTGTTTGAGTTGAGTAGTGGAACTTGGTCAGAAACGCAAACATTTTTTAATCCTAATGGTGAAAATTATGATTATTATGGATGCTCAGTTTCTATTTCTGGTGAAACAGTAATAATTGGTGCTTCTGGAGATAATACTGCATCAAATGGTGCTGGCGCAATATTTATTTGGAAAAACTGTATACCTACCACAGGAATAGACGTTATTAATGCTTGCGCACCAATTGTTTGGATTGATGGAAATACTTATTCATCAGATAATAACACGGCAACTTTTAATATTGCAGGAGGTGCTGGCGGTTGTGATAGTTTGGTTACACTTAACCTAACGATGAATACTCCTGCTACCGGTACAGATGTGCAAACTGCTTGTGATTCATTCGAATGGATTGATGGAGTAACTTATACTGCGAGTAATAACACGGCAACATTTAATATTGTAGGAGGTGCAGCAAATGGCTGTGATAGTATAGTTACGCTTGATTTAACGATGAATACCATTGAATTAGGAGTTACAGTTGTGGAGCCTACGCTAACTGCAGATGCTACAATGGCTACCTATAACTGGTTAGATTGTGATAATAATTATGCTGTAATCACTGGGCAAACTTCTCAGAGTTTTACGCCATCTGCCAATGGAGATTATGCTGTAGAGGTCACTCAAAATGGGTGTATTGATACAACAATGTGTTATACTATTGGATCTGTAGGTGTTAAGGATGATGGTGTGTCATTTGGTGGTGTATCCATATTTCCAAATCCTGTTTCCCATGAAAGCCTCGTGAGTGTAGAATTAGGAGAGTTATCTTCAGTTTCTATAAAAGTGATGAGTCTTAGTGGTGAGGTGATTTATCAAGTTGCTAATATCAATTCTTTAGTTCATCAATTTGAAATGAATGAAGCTGCAGGCGTTTACTTTATTGAGGTAAGTTCCAAAGGCGATTCAAAGCAGTTTAAACTGATTAAATTGTAATATCATAAATAGTTAACATTATGATTATTCTGCTCTAATCAAGCGGGATTGACTTTGTTTGTGATTATGCAGCCTGTATTATCTTTGATAGTGCAGGCTGTTTTGCTTTTAGAATTCATCATATTTAGTTATAATTGTAGATATAAATTTTATTTACAATGAGTAAAAAGGCTAATGCTGTAATTATAGCAAGTACATTTCTTTGGTTGGGATTTGTCCTTGCTATCAGTTTTATGGAGGCATGGCTGAAGTTTGAAGCGCCTAATATTACTGTTCCACTGGGGTTGGGTATTGGTAGGTTGGTATTTACAGCACTTAATTTGGTGGAACTGACGTTGGTTATGATTATTGCTGCGAGTATTGTGCTTTCAAATTCAATTCATCTGTATAAGTCATTTTTGTTCTTTTATTTGGCTACTATTATTGTGATTGTACAAACGGTTTGGTTGCTTCCTGCACTAGATGTGCGCGCTACAGAAGTGATTGAAGGAAGGGCGTCTGGCACTTCCTTGTTGCATTTGTATTATATTATTATTGAGTTTATTAAAGTAATAAGTCTTTTTACTTTTGGGATTCAAAGATTTAACTTACATTGTGAATAAACTACCATAGCAATTCTCTCCGTAACAAACATAATAAAGAGTAAATAAAAAAGATGTTCAGCAATATGGAATCGATCGGATTCTATTTTGAATACAATTTTTTGAAGGATTAAACAATAATCCGTTCCAACAAAAAAAAAATAAAAGAGATAAAGTTTAATTTCTTGATATAAAATTAACCTTTACCTCGCTGTAGTATTACATGCCTTATTTTTTTTCTGCTATTCTTAATAAATCGCCAAAAACGCCTCTGGCAGTAACTTCTGCTCCGGCACCAGCGCCAATAATAGTGATGGGATTATCTTTGTACGATTCTGTGTAAATTTCAAATATTGAATCAGAGCCTTGTAAGTTTCCTAAAGCACTGTTTTTAGCAACTGAAACCAATTCAACTTTTAAACGACCTTTATTTTCTTGAAGATTTCCTGATAAATCACCTATATAACGTAAAACATGACCTTCTGCTAATTTTTCTTTTTTAGATGCATAGTAGTGATCAATATTCTCAATATTTTTTAAGAATGTTGGCGTGTCTCCACTTCTCATATCCTCTGGAATTAAATTTTCAATTTCAATTTCTTCAAATTCATTTTCTAAATCTAACTCCCTAGCCAAAATAAGTAATTTTCTTGCTACATCATTCCCACATAAATCTTCTCTAGGATCTGGCTCGGTATAACCGTATTCTATCGCATTTTTCAAGAAATAACTAAACGGTTGATCACTATCAGAAAAAGAGTTAAATAAATAGCTTAAAGAACCTGAGAAGACCCCTTTTATACGAGTAATATTTTCTCCAGACTCATGCAGAATTCTAATGGTATCAATGATTGGTAGTCCTGCACCAACATTGGTCTCATATAAATAGTGCTTGTTGTATTTTAACAATCCTTCTCTTAAAGTTTTGTATTGAACATACTTTTGTGTGTTGGCAATTTTGTTGGATGAGATTAGATCAAATCCATTTTCTATATAATGAATATAATTGTCTACAAAAGACTCACTTGAAGTATTGTCTATTGCTATCAGGTTTTCTAAATGGTTTTGTGCCGCATAGTCTATTATGGCTTGCGTGTGGTTACTGCTCTCGTTTAGTGTTTCAATTTCTTCTTTCCATGATTCAGAAATCCCATTTTTATTTAAGAGAAGTTTGGTTGCTCCTGCAATGGCAAAGATGTTTAATTGTAAACTTTTTTTACTTAAAATCTTGTGTTTAGAAGATAGCAACTGCTTGATTAGCGAACCTCCAACTGTTCCTTTCCCAATTATGGCAATATTGATTGTTTTTATTGCTCCAAAGATTTGATTGTGTATAACATTTACCGCTTTTTTGACATTCTTTTTATGGATGACAAGACTAATATTGTTACCGCTAATGGTATTGTTAATCAATAAAGTACTTATTTTATTCTGCTTTAAATAATCCAAGGAAGAAGCAAAATTATCTATATGTTGTCCAATAATTGTTACTACTGCAACATCTGATATCGTTTTTATTTCTTGAATATCTTGAATAAGTATTTCGTGTTGAAATTCTTCCAAAAGAACTTGTTTGGCACTAATGATTTCTTTTTCTGGAATCATAAAACTGATACCTCTTTCAGAAGAGCCTTGCGAGATAATACCAACACTAATACCAATATCACTGAGGCTTGAAAAAATTCGCTTGTCTACACCTTTTTTATCCAGCAGTCCTTTTCCTGTAATATTAACAAGTGCTACATTTTCTTGAATAGCTATAGATTTTATTCCTTGAGAAGTCTTTTCGTTGTTGATTAAAGTTCCTTCATTGTCATTGTTGAAAGTGTTTAAAATACGTAATGATATGTTTTTGTCAATTAAAGGGGTGATGCTTTTGTGGTGCAAAATAGACGTGCCAAAACTTGACAATTCACTTGCTTCGTTATAGTTGATATGCTTTATTATTTTGGCATTATTCACAATATCTGGATTAGCACTAAAAATCCCATCTACATGTGTGTAGCTCTCTATTTCTGGAATATTTAAATAATTAGCGATCAATGAGGCACTGTAATTTGTTCCATTTCTACCTATAGTTGTAGTCTCCTCTTGGCTAGTGGAGGCTATAAACCCAGTTATAATTGGAACTACACCTGTAGCCATATCCTTGAAAAACCCTATGGTTTTCTCCTCAGATAGTTGAGCATTGAGTGCTGCATCGCCATAATTGTCGTCAGTTTTCATGAATAGTCTACTATCTATTGGAACCGCTTTAATATTTATATCATTCAGCAATGTTGCTAAAGTTTTTGATGCCATCAACTCTCCTTGAGCTAATAAAAGATCTTTGACTTTTGGGCTGTAATCCTTAGTTAACGCTACGCCTTGCAATAACCGTCTTATTGTTTCAAATTCTTCATTTAGAACAGACGTTTTTAGGGGTTCGTTTTGATATGCAAAAAAATTGTCCAATTTTTCTTCGTAGTCGCCACCGGATTGCGCTAATTCCAATAAGTCTTCCAATTGATTTGTGGAATCACCTCTTGCGGAGAGAACAACAACAATCTTAGTTTTAGTTTTTATTTTATTAGTAATAATATTTATTACATTAGTTAGACCTTGTCCATTTGCTAATGATTTCCCCCCAAATTTTAATAATTTCATAATTTTTATTTTTTAAATATTGGACTTAAAAAGTCTGTGATTTGTTGATGTTCTATAAGAAAGGCATCGTGTCCATCTTTAGAAGTTATTTCGAAGTATTGATTATCTATTGATAATTGATCTAAAATAATTTTGGTTTTAATGTTTTCATCTGGAATAAAAAACAAATCGCTATCAACACCTATTTGTATAATTTTCGATTTAATATTAATGAGTACATCCTCAATAGTTTTATCAGGAGGTACAATATTTATTGTAGTTAATAAATGATTCATCATTAAATAGGCTTTTAAATGAAAACGCTTAGACAACTTATCGCCATGATGATTAAGCCATGATTCTACATTATATTGAACGCCATCACTTGATTTTGTTCTATTAAATTTCTGTGTAAATGACTGCGGTGTTCTATAGAAAAGCATTGCCATTTTACGTGCGTCTTCCAAAGGCTTATTGGAATTCAATAAAATACTTTTCTGAATTGCATTGTGCCCAATAATCCAATCTGTAGCTTTCCAATCTGAAGCAATTGGGATGACATATTCAGAAAAAGTAGGGTAGAGTGCTGCTATTTCCCATGCTATACCTCCTCCTATTGAACCTCCAATTATTGCGAATACTTCTTTTATTTTTAATTCACTTAATACTCTATGGTAAATTTTTGCAATGTCTTTGGCTGTGAAGTCTTCATAATTAGTTATAAATTGATTGTCATATCCGTTTCCTGGTATATTAAAAGTCAAAACAGTGAATTGATTTGTGTCTATAAGTTTGTTGGTGCCAACTACTTGGTTCCACCAACCTTCCTTTTCTCCTGCAACATTTGAATTTCCAGTTAAAGCATGATTCACAATAACTATTGGCGCGGTGTGTAGTGCTTTACCAAAAGTCTGATAAGAGGTGCTCATTGTTTTGTAATGAGCACCGTTTTCAGTAGTAAAATTAT
>JBFHGR010000041.1:0-27522 GCA_041583015.1 Parvicella sp.
ACCCCACTGCTTGTGGTGCTACTGACGGTTCGATAACAGGACTTGTAGGATCAGGTATTGCTCCCCTTTCTTACTCTTGGAATGGTGGTACTAGCGTAAGTTCTCCTGACCTTACAGGTATTGGAGCTAGTTCAAATACGATTGTAGTTACTGACGGCAACCTATGTAGCCAATCTTATGGACCTTACAGTGTTTCAGACCCCTCCGCTCCTACTGCTCCTACATTAACACCGAGTGGAGGCTCAGCTTGTATTGGCGGATCCTTTACAATTAGTGTATCCTCACCAGACCCATCAGCAACATATACTTGGTCTGGTCCAGGAAGTTATACTAATACAGGAACTTCTATTACACTCACAAATCTGACTGCTGCTGACGCAGGGAACTATGATGTTTCAACAACAATAAGCGGATGTACCACAGGTAACGCTGTTGCCCCAGTAAATGTGGTCGTAAACGCTTTACCTGTAGTAGATGTTTTAACTCCTCAAGTTCTAAATTGTGACAATCCAACAATTACCCTTGATGGATCTAATTCTGCTCAAGGAGGTGACATATCATATGTATGGAGCGCTTCTAATGGAGGTGCTATCATTGGCTCAGGGAATAGTGATACCGAAACTACAAATACTGCTGGTGATTATGAATTAGTTGTTAGCAACGCTACAACTGGGTGTTCAAACTCAGAAACTGTTTCAGTAAATTCAAACTTTAATACCCCTACTGCTGACATATCCGCTGCAAATGGAGGACAATTAGATTGCGCCAACCCGAGTATTACCCTAGACGGAACAGGCTCTACCAATGATGCCGGTGGCAACACAGGGATTACATACACTTGGTCTAACACTTCAGGCGGTACGAGTATTGGAAACAACTCCACATTAACTGCCTCTGCTGCAGGCGACTATTATTTATTAGTAGAAGAAAGTATATCCGGATGTACTCACGAAGCAATGCTAACAATAAATGCAGCCACAGGGTTGCCTGTCGCTATTATTACTGGAAATGATCCACTTACTTGTACTACAACGTCAATAGTAATTGATGGAAGCACATCAACTCCATTAAATGCAGTTGATTTTGATTGGAACACTAACCCAGTTACCACATCACTTGGAACAGGATCTACGTTAAGTATTAGCACCCCCGGAGATTACTCATTAACTGTTACAGATCCCTTAAATAGTTGTGATAATACAGTTAACTTTACAGTTATTGAAGATGTAACAAATCCAGTTGCATCCGTCACTACTCCCCTTACTGTCGATTGCAATACAACAACAGTTACTCTGGATGGATCAGGATCAGAACAAGGTGCTAATATAACCTACGCCTGGACTAACCCTTCTTCTGGTGTAATACTAGGAACTGCAGACGCAGATACCGATTCAACAAGCACAGCAGACACTTATACATTAACTGTTACAAACACAACCAATGGCTGTACATCTACCGCTGATGTTATTGTTTCAGTAGACACAATTTCACCAATTGCTGATGCTGGAACAGATGTTAATTTCCCCTGTGGAGTTACTAATGTTACTCTTGATGGGACAGCATCTACAGGAACAAGTCTAACATACAACTGGACAGGTGCAGGCACTATTACAAATGGAACAACAGCTACTCCTGATGTTTCGGCAACAGGACTTTACACACTTACTGTAGCAGCATCTAATGGTTGTACATCTTCAAGCACCGTAAATGTAATACCTGATGTTAATGCCCCAAATGCTGATGCTGGTGCTGACATAACTATAAACTGTAATAACCTAACTTCTCCATTATCTATTGATTTAGATGGTTCTGCATCTGACTCAGGAATGGACTACTTATGGAGCACTACAGGATCTGGAAACATCACCAATGGTACTACCACCACGCCAACAGTTGATCAAGCTGGCACATATGAAATTTTAGTAACTAATACAGTTAACAATTGCTCTTCCACAGCAAGTGTAACAATTTCTATGGATACAATATCTCCAATAGCGGATGCCGGTATTGCCAATCCAATAAATTGTAATTCTAATTTAGTCACAACACTAGATGCAACCAACTCAACTGGAAATGGATTAACATATGCTTGGTCTACATCTAATGGTACTATAGATACACAAACCAACGGTACTGCAACAGTTTCAGCAGCTGGTGATTATGACGTTTTAGTTACACAAATAAATGGGTGCACATCTACAGCAAGTATTTCAGTATCTATCGACACAATTACACCTACAATAAATTTCAACAATCCTGGAGACATTGATTGTAACGGATCTGCAATAACAATTGATGCTTCTGGAACAATAGGTAACAACGAATCCTATCTATGGTCTACCACTGAAACATCAAGTTCTATAGATGTAACAAGCGCTGGAACATATTCCGTAACAGTTACCAATGATAATGGGTGTAGCTCAACAAATTCTATAACCATTAATACTATTCCTGCACCGGTAGCAGACTTCACAGCAACACCTACAACTGGTCAAATACCATTAAATGTTGATTATACAAACAATAGTTCAGGAACTTCGCTAACCTATTCATGGGAATTTGGTGATGGCAATGTTGATAGTTCATCTGATCCCTCAAACACATTCAATTCAATTGGAGATTTTACTACTATTCTTACCGTAACAGATGCAGCAGGATGTACAGATACAGCATCAGTTATTATAACAGTAACCGGAACTTCAGAATTAATTATTCCTAATATTTTCTCTCCTAACGGTGATGATGTTAATGACATTTTCAATGTTAATGGAACAAATATTACAGAAATAAAAGGAACCATTTTTAATAGATGGGGACAAATTGTTTACGAATGGGACGTACTAGAAATTGGTTGGGATGGTAGAACCGTAGCTGGAAGTTTAGCATCCGAAGGAACATACTATTACTTCATTGAAGCTAAAGGTGCAGATGGAGTTAATTATAATCTAAATGGACCATTTCAATTAATAAGATAATATATACAAAAAAGAGGGCTTTTTCAGCTCTCTTTTTTTATTCAAACAATAATAATGTAAAAAAAAACCCACAACACTTGGAGGATAAATTTATTATTGTACCTTTGCAGACCCTAAAAAGTATATAAAGACTAAAAACACAATAAAACAACACTATGCCAACTATACAACAGTTAGTTAGAAAAGGAAGAGAAACAAATCCAAAAGTAAGCAAGTCTGCTGCTTTAGATTCTTGCCCACAAAGAAGAGGTGTGTGCGTTAGAGTTTACACTACAACGCCTAAGAAACCAAACTCTGCAATGAGAAAAGTTGCAAGGGTAAGACTTACAAACGGAAAAGAAGTTAATGCTTACATTGGTGGCGAAGGTCACAACTTACAGGAACACAGTATTGTTTTAGTAAGAGGTGGTAGAGTTAAAGATTTACCAGGTGTAAGATATCACATAGTACGTGGTGCTTTAGATACTGCGGGTGTAGAAGGAAGATCTCAAAGAAGATCGAAATATGGAACTAAACGTCCAAAAGCAAAAAAATAATATTCAACCATTGATTAAGTCATGAGAAGAAGACAAGCCAAAAAGCATATAATATTGCCAGATCCTAAGTTTAATGATGTACAGGTTACAAAATTTGTAAACAACATTATGCTTCAAGGGAAAAAAAGTGTAGCATTCAAAATTTTCTATGATGCGATTGAAATCGTAGACTCTAGAATTGAAGAAGAAAATGGATTAGACGTTTGGAAAAAAGCATTGGAAAATGTGACTCCAGGTGTTGAAGTTAGAAGTCGAAGAGTTGGTGGAGCAACGTTCCAAATACCTACTCCTGTTAGAGATAGTAGAAAAAACTCTATGGCTATGAAGTGGTTGATTGGTTACTCTAAAAAGCGTAACGAAAAAACTATGAGTCAAAGATTAGCTGGTGAAATAATGGCAGCAGCTAAAGAAGAAGGTGGAGCTTATAAGAAAAAAGAAGATACACACAGAATGGCTGAAGCTAACAAAGCTTTCTCTCATTTTAGATTTTAATTAATATAGAAACTTAAACATACTTTATAGTAATGTCAAAAAGAGATTTAAAATTTACCAGAAACATCGGAATTGCAGCGCATATTGATGCTGGTAAAACGACAACAACGGAACGTATCCTTTTTTACGGAGGTGTTAACCATAAAATAGGTGAAGTACATGACGGTGCATCAACTATGGACTGGATGGAACAAGAAGCGGAAAGAGGTATTACAATTACTTCAGCAGCAACTACAGTGAATTGGACTTATAGAGGCCAACAGTATCACGTAAATATTATTGACACTCCAGGTCACGTTGATTTTACAGTTGAAGTGAATAGATCTCTTAGAGTTTTGGATGGTTTAGTATTCTTATTTAGTGCTGTTGATGGTGTTGAACCACAATCAGAAACTAACTGGAGATTAGCAAACAATTATAATGTTCCTAGAATAGGATTCGTTAATAAAATGGACCGTCAAGGTGCTAACTTCATTAACGTATGTAAACAAGTAAAAGAAATGCTTGGAAGTCATGCTTTACCATTGCAGTTAAACATTGGTGATGAAGATAATTTCAGAGGAGTAGTTGATTTAATCAACTTTAGAGGAATTACTTGGAATGACGAAGATCAAGGAATGACTTTCCAAGAAATAGAAATTCCAGAAGACATTATTGATGAAGCAAGAGCATTAAGAGGAGAATTATTGGAAGCAGTAGCTGAATTTGACGAATCTCTTATGGAAAAATATTTTGAGGATGAGAACTCATTAACAGAAAGAGAAATTCTTAACGCATTACGTGAAGCAACTATCTCAGGAAAAGTTGTTCCTATGATGTGTGGATCAGCCTTTAAGAACAAAGGTGTTCAGGCAATGCTTGACATGGTAATGGAAATTTTACCTTCTCCTTTAGATGTAGAAGCTATTGTTGGAATTAATCCAGATACAGAAGAAGAAGAGAAAAGACAACCTAAATTTGATGAACCTTTCGCAGCTTTAGCATTTAAAATCGCTACGGATCCTTTCGTAGGAAGATTATGTTTTACTAGAGCATATTCAGGTAAATTAGAATCTGGTTCATACATTTTAAATACTAGAACTGGAAATAAAGAAAGAATATCAAGAATCTTTCAAATGCATGCTAACAAGCAGAATCAAATTGATTCATTAGACGCTGGAGATATCGCTGCATTAGTTGGATTTAAAGATATTAAGACAGGAGATACGTTATGTGATCTAGGTCATCCTATTGTTCTTGAGTCTATGGATTTCCCAGAGCCAGTTATTGGATTAGCAATTGAGCCTAAGACTCAAGCAGATATCGATAGATTAGGTATGGGATTAGCCAAACTTTCAGAAGAAGATCCTACATTTAGAGTTCATACAGATGAAGGTTCAGGTCAAACAATTATATCAGGTATGGGTGAGCTTCACTTAGATATTATTGTTGACAGATTAAAAAGAGAATTTAAAGTTGAGGTAAACCAAGGTGCTCCTCAAGTTACATATAAAGAGTCAATTGCTGGTACTGTAGATCACAGAGAAGTTTACAAAAAACAATCAGGTGGTCGTGGTAAATTTGCTGATATCGTTGTTACGATTGAACCAGGTGATGCTGACAAGCCAGGATTAATCTTTGAAAACCAAATTAAAGGTGGTAACGTTCCTAGAGAATATGTTCCTTCTGTTGAAAAAGGTTTCAAAGAAGCTATGAAAAATGGTGTACTTGCAGGTTATCAAGTTGATAACTTAAAAGTAACTTTAAAAGATGGATCTTTCCACGCAGTGGATTCGGATGCACTTTCTTTTGAATTAGCGGCTAAAATGGCTTATAGAGCAGCAATGCCTAAAGCTTCTCCTTCGTTACTTGAACCAATTATGAAATTGGAAGTTGTTACTCCTGAGGAGAACATGGGTGATGTTGTTGGAGATTTGAACAGAAGAAGAGGAATGATTGAAGGAATGGATGATAAAGGTGGTGCCAAAGTTGTTAAGGCTAAGGTTCCGTTGTCAGAAATGTTTGGATACGTGACTCAATTAAGAACGATTACTTCTGGTAGAGCAACTTCCTCAATGGAATTCTCTCACTTCGAAGCAGCTCCTAAAAATGTTGCAGACGAAGTAATAGCAAAAGCAAAAGGTAAAGTAGAAGCATAATAAAGAATAGTGATTTAACATGAATCAGAAAATTAGAATAAAATTAAAGTCGTACGATCACAATTTGGTAGACAAGTCTGCTGAGAAGATTGTAAAAACTGTAAAATCTACAGGAGCTGTAGTTAATGGTCCAATTCCGTTACCTACACACAAAAGAATCTATACAGTTTTGCGTTCTCCTCACGTGAACAAGAAAGCTAGAGAGCAATTTCAATTGTGTTCTTACAAAAGATTAATGGACATCTACAGCTCATCATCAAAAACAATTGATGCTTTGATGAAGTTAGAGTTACCAAGTGGTGTTGAAGTAGAAATTAAAGTATAATTATATAAGTTATGGCTGGTATCATAGGAAAAAAAATAGGGATGACTAGCATCTTTAGTGCCGATGGGAAAAATATCCCATGCACACTTATCGAAGCAGGACCTTGTGTTGTAACACAAGTTAAAACTTTGGAAAAAGATGGTTATGAAGCTGTTCAAGTTGGATATGGTGAGAGAAAAGAAAAACACTCTACCAAAGCAATGATGGGACACTTCAAAAAAGCAGGAACATCACCAAAAAGAAAATTGGTTGAGTTTCCGATTTATAATGACGCAAAACTTGGTGACGAAATCACTGTAGAAGCATTTGAGGAAGGAGACTTCGTAGATGTAGCTGGAACCTCTAAAGGTAAAGGTTTCCAAGGTGTTGTAAAAAGACATGGTTTTGCTGGTGTTGGTGACGCAACTCACGGACAGCACAACAGAATGAGAGCACCAGGTTCGGTAGGTGCAGCTTCTTACCCTGCAAGAGTTTTCAAAGGAATGAAAATGGCAGGTCAGACAGGAAATAAAAGAGTAACGACTATTAACTTAGAAGTTGTTAAAATTCTTGCTGAGAGAAATATTATCGTAGTTAAAGGTTCCGTACCAGGAGCTAAAGGATCAATAGTAGTACTTGAGAAATAATGGAATTAGCAGTATATAACACAAGTGGAAAGGCCACATCGAAGAAGGTAACTCTTGACGGAGAAGTATTCGGTATTGAGCCAAATGATCACGCTATCTATTTAGATGTAAAACAATATCTTGCTCAACAAAGACAAGGTACTCACAAATCTAAAGAAAGAGCTGAAATTGCTGGTAGTACAAGAAAAATTAAGAAACAAAAAGGTACTGGTACTGCGAGAGCAGGATCAATTAAAAACCCTTTATTCAAAGGTGGTGGGCGTGTATTCGGACCTAGACCTAAGGATTATGGTTTCAAACTGAACAAAAAAGTAAAAAGATTAGCTAGAATGTCTGCATTGACACACAAGGCAAAGTCTGATTCAATTACTATTTTGGAAGGACTAAAAATGGATACACCGAAAACAAAAGAATTTGTTGGGTTATTAAACAACCTAAAAATTACTTCGGAAAGAACCCTATTCATTTTAGGAGCACACGATGCTAATGTTTATATGTCTTCTAGAAACATTCCAAGAACTCAGGTTCTTACGGCTGATTCTGTTAGCACGTATGATATTCTTAAAGCAAAGAAATTAATCATTGCTGAAGATGCATTAGAAGTTATTAATAACATTTTAAAATAGTAGTAGGATGAGAAACGTCATACTAAAGCCAATACTAACAGAGAAAATGAATGTTGCTACTGAAAAGTACAACAGATATGGATTTGTAGTAAACAAAACGGCTGACAAAGCAGAAATTAAGAAAGCTATCGAAAAATTGTACAATGTAGAAGTTGCTACAATCAATACAATGAATTACGGTGGTGGAAAGAAATCAATGAAACATACAAACAGGGGGATTGTTTATCAAAAACCTAAAGCTTTTAAGAAAGCTATCGTTACTGTAAAAGACGGTGATGTAATTGACTTGTATGAAAATATTTAAAAGTACTGAGCAATGGCACTAAAGAAATTTAATCCAGTAACGCCTGGAACGAGACATAAGATAGCTTCTGACTTCGCAGAAATAACTACTGACAAACCTCAAAAAAGTTTAACAGTTGGTCTAAGAAAGTCTGGTGGTAGAAATAACACTGGAAAAATGACCATGAGATATATTGGTGGTGGTCACAAAAGAAAATACAGAATTATCGACTTCAAGAGAGATAAGGAAGGTATGAAAGCTACTGTAGCTACTATTGAATACGATCCAAACAGATCTGCAAGAATCGCATTACTTCAATATGAAGATGGTGAAAAAAGATATATAATAGCTCCTCAGGGGTTAACTGTAGGAACAACAGTAATGTCTGGTAAAAATGCACTTCCAGAAGTTGGAAATGCTTTATACTTAGCAGATATTCCATTGGGAACTGTTATTCACAATATTGAATTATATCCTGGACAAGGTGGTATTCTTGCAAGAAGCGCAGGTTCATTCGGACAACTAAATGCGAGAGATGGTAAGTATGCTATTATTAAAATGCCTTCTGGTGAAGTAAGAATGATTCTTACTACTTGTAAAGCTACAATTGGTTCATGTTCAAATGGAGAACATAACTTAACTAGGTCAGGTAAAGCAGGTAGATCAAGATGGTTAGGCAGAAGACCTAGAGTTAGAGGTGTAGTAATGAATCCAGTTGATCACCCAATGGGTGGTGGTGAAGGTAAATCTTCAGGAGGACACCCTAGATCAAGAAATGGTATGCCAGCTAAAGGGTATAAAACGAGAAATAAAAATAAAGCGTCTAACCGTTTTATTGTATCAAAAAGAAAATAAGATTTAAGATATGTCTAGATCATTAAAAAAACCACCGTTCATTCATTACAAGTTAATGAAAAGAGTTGAAGAAGCTCAAGCAAACCAAACTAAGTCTGTAATTAAGACATGGTCAAGAGCTTCAACTATAACTCCGGATTTTGTAGGATTAACTATCGCAGTATATAACGGAATGAAATTTATCCCTGTATATGTTACTGAAAACATGGTAGGTCACAAACTTGGAGAATTTGCTCCGACTCGAAACTTCCGTGGACATGGTGGAAAAAAAGATAAAGGAAAACGTTAATTATATCCTCCGATATAAAAGAATAAGAAAATGGGTGTAAGAAAGAAAAATAGCTCCGAGACTAGAAAAGAGGCAAACAAGACTATTGCATTTGCAAAGTTGAATAACTGTCCTAGTTCTCCTAGAAAAATGAGATTGGTTGCTGACCTTGTAAGAGGCAAAGACATTATGACCGCAATCAACTACTTGAAGTTCAATCCTAAGGTTGCTTCAAAGGACTTAGAAAAATTGTTAATCTCTGCGATAAACAACTGGGAGCAAAAGAACGAAGGACAAGATGCATATAGCTCTGAGTTGTTTGTAAAAGAAGTTAAAGTAGACGGTGGTAGAATGCTTAAAAGAATTCAGCCTGCTCCGCAAGGAAGAGCTCACAGAATTCGTAAGAGATCTAATCACGTAACAATAGTAGTTGATACTAAAAAATAATATTATCTAAACATGGGACAAAAAACCAATCCGATAGGAAATAGATTAGGATTCATCAAAGGATGGGATTCAAATTGGTACGGCGGAAGAGATTATACTGAAAAACTAGTAGAAGATAACAAAATCCGTAAATATTTAAATGCGAGACTTGTAAAAGCAAGCATTTCAAAAATAATTATAGAAAGAACTTTAAAACTAGTTACTATTACTATCAATACAGCTAGACCTGGTGTTATCATTGGGAAAGGTGGATCAGAAGTAGATAAGTTAAAAGAAGAGTTGAAAAAACTTACTAAAAAGGAAGTTCAAATCAACATCTTTGAAATCAAAAGACCTGAACTTGACGCAAAATTAGTTGCGGATGGTATTGCTAGACAAATTGAGGCTAGAATCTCATTTAGAAGAGCAATAAAAATGTCCATAGCTTCAACAATGAGAATGGGAGCTGAAGGAATTAAATGTAAAATTTCAGGACGTTTGAACGGTGCTGAGATGGCTCGTAATGAAACTTATAAAGAAGGAAGAACTCCTCTTCACACATTCAGAGCTGATATTGATTACGCTTTAGCAGAAGCGCATACAACTTACGGAAGAATCGGTATAAAAGTATGGATTTGTAAAGGTGAGGTATACGGAAAAAGAGATTTGTCTCCAAACTTCGGAATGTCTCAAGGAAATTCTGGTAAGGACAGAAGAAGAACTAAGAAAAGATAATTTACCATATTAAAATATTTGGAAAATGTTACAGCCAAAAAGAACAAAATATAGAAAAGTACAGAAAGGTAGAATTAAGGGGAATGCACAAAGAGGAAGTCAAATAGCTTTTGGATCTTTTGCAATCAAAACTCTTGATGAAGGATTTATCACATCTCGTCAAATCGAAGCAGCACGTATCGCTGTGACAAGATACATGAAGAGAGAGGGTAAAGTTTGGATTAGAATTTTTCCAGACAAACCACTTACTGCTAAACCAGCAGAGGTAAGAATGGGTAAAGGTAAAGGTGCACCAAGTCACTTTGTCGCTGCCATTCGTCCAGGTAGAATAATGTTTGAGTGTGATGGAGTTCCATTGCATGTAGCACAAGAAGCAATGAGATTGGCTGCTCAAAAACTTCCTGTAAAAACTAAATTTATTGTAAGACCTGATTACGCTTAATACTAGAAAAAATGAAAGCATCAATAATAAGAGAAATGGATCTTCAAGATCTTACTGAGAAAATTCGTGAAAATGAATTAGAACTTACTAAAAAGAAAGTAGGTCATAAAATTGCAGAGATTGAAAATCCAATTTTAATCAGACAAATTCGAAGAACTGTTGCAAGAATGAAGACAGAACTAAGAAGAAGAGAGCTTGAAAAAGCAAATAATTAAGGATATTTAAAGAATTATGAGAAACCTTAGAAAAGAGAGAATTGGCGTTATTACTAGCAATAGCATGGATAAATCCATAGTAGTTGCAGTTGAAAGAAAAGAAAAACATGCCAAATATGGTAAATTCGTCAAAAAAACGAGTAAATTTGTCGCCCACGATGAAAAAAATGATTGTAACACAGGTGACACTGTAAGAATCATGGAGACAAGACCATTAAGCAAAAGAAAGTGCTGGAGATTAGTGGAAATTATTGAAAGAGCTAAATAATATTAAGCGATGATACAACAAGAAAGTAGACTTGGAGTTGCTGACAACAGTGGAGCAAAACAAGTATTGTGCATAAGAGTCCTTGGAGGAACAAAAAGAAGATATGCTTCAATCGGAGATAAAATAGTAGTATCTGTAAAGGATGCTGCTCCTTCTGGTGGCGTTAAAAAAGGACAAGTTTCTCAAGCGGTAGTTGTGAGAACTAAAAAAGAAGTTAGAAGAGCTGACGGATCTTATATTAGATTTGATGATAACGCTGTAGTTCTTCTAAATACAGGTGGTGAAATGAGAGGTACTCGTATTTTCGGACCAGTAGCAAGAGAATTAAGAGAAAAACAGTTTATGAAAATTGTTTCATTAGCACCTGAGGTGTTATAATATAAGAATAAGATTCGCATGAAACTAAAAATTAAAAAAGGAGACACAGTAAAGATTATATCTGGAGCTGCTGTTGGACAACAAGGAGAAGTTCTTAGTGTTGATAGCAAGAAGAACAGAGTTACTGTTGAAGGTATTACTGCAAAAAAGCATGTAAAGCCACAAACAAATAAGGATAATCCTGATGGAGGGATTATTGACGTTAATAAATCTATTCATATATCTAACGTAATGTTAATTGATCCTTCTACAAAACAACCTACAAGAGTGGGACGTAGACTAGAAGATGGTAAATTAGTTCGTTATGGTAAAAAATCTGGGGAAACAATAAGCTAATGAGTTACACACCAAGATTACAAGAGAAATATGGAACCGAGTTGGTTCCAGCTCTACAGGAAAAATTTGGTTACAAAAGCCCAATGCAAGTACCTAAGATTACAAAAATTGTAATCAGTCAAGGTATTGGTGAGGCGGTTTCTGACAAGAAAATTGCAGATTCAGCTAGAACAGAGCTTTCAACTATTGCAGGACAAAATGCAGTAATTTGTAAATCCAAAAAGGATGTATCTAACTTCAAACTTCGTAAAGGGATGCCTATTGGTACAAAAGTTACGTTGAGAAGAGAAAGAATGTACGAATTTCTTGATCGTTTAATTTCTGTTGCACTACCTAGAACAAGAGATTTTAGAGGAGTTCAAGCTAAAGGTGATGGTAGAGGCAACTTTACTATTGGCGTTAAAGAACATATCATCTTTCCAGAAATAGATATTGATAAAGTGAACAAAATCCTAGGAATGGATATCACAATCGTAACTTCTGCTGAAACTAATGAAGAAGCAAGAGAATTGTTAAACTTATTCGGATTCCCGTTCGCAAAAAAATAATAAGATGGCTAAAGAATCAATGAAAGCTAAGGAGCGTAAAAGAGAATATCTTTCAGCTCGTTATGAAGAAAAAAGATCAGCTTTGAGAAAAGCGGCAAATGAAGGAGATTGGGATGCAATGTTTGCATTACAAAAACTACCTAAGAACTCTATGCCTATTCGTAAGCACAATAGATGTCAACTTACAGGAAGACCTAGAGGTTATATGAGACAATTTGGAATTTCACGTGTGACTTTTAGAGAGATGGCTTTATCAGGACAAATCCCTGGTGTAACAAAAGCAAGTTGGTAATTAAAAGAAAAATTAAGCGATGAAAATTACAGATCCAATAGCCGATTTTTTGACTAGAATAAGAAATGCTAGTCGTGTAGGGCACAAAGTAGTTGAAATACCTGCTTCAAACTTGAAGAAAGAAATGACAAAAATTCTTTTCGAAAAAGGTTATATACTTAACTACAAATTTGTTGATGACAACAAACAAGGGACTATTAAAATAGCCCTAAAATATAACACTCAAACTAAAGAACCAGCGATTACATCGTTGAGTAGAATCTCTAAATCAGGTTTAAGAAAGTACACAAGTGCTTCTGAACTACCTAGAGTATTAAACGGTTTAGGAATTGCTATTATTAGTACTTCTAAAGGTGTTATCACAGATAAAGAAGCAAGAAAAGAAAACGTTGGAGGAGAAGTCCTTTGTTACGTTCACTAATATTTTAAATTTATTTAGAAATGTCAAGAATAGGTAAATCACCAATAAACATTCCTGCAGGAGTTGATGTAACCCTTACTGATGGTAATATTGTTACTGTTAAAGGTAAATTGGGTGAACTTTCTGAAACAATTGATTCAGATATCACAGTTACTATAAATGAAGGAGTGATTGAATTCACAAGACCTTCAGATCAAAAAGATCACAGAGCACTTCATGGATTGTCAAGATCATTGGTAAACAATATGATTATTGGTGTAACAGAAGGATATACAACTGAGCAAGAATTAGTTGGTGTAGGTTATAGAGCATCTGTAAATGGTCAAGTTTTAGAACTTGCATTAGGATACTCCCACCCTATCATTTTTGAAATTCCAAAAGAAATCAAAGTTACAGCTACAACTGAAAAAGGTAAGAATCCTGAAATCAAGTTAGAGTCAATTGACAAACAATTGGTTGGTCAAGTTGCAGCTAAAATTAGATCCCTTAGAAAACCTGAGCCATACAAAGGTAAAGGTATTAAATTCAAAGGTGAAGTACTAAGAAGAAAAGCAGGTAAGGCTGCCAAAAAATAATACTAAAAATTAATTGCACGAAAAATGGCCTTAACAAGAGCACAAAAAAGAATAAGAATTAAGCGTAGAATACGTAAGTCAATTAATGGTACTAGCACTAGACCTAGATTGTCTGTATTTAGAAGTAACAAACAAATTTACGCTCAAATTATTGACGACCTTAGTGGTAGAACACTAGTTTCAGCATCCTCTTTAAAAGACGAAGCTGCACAAAAAATGAACAAAATGTCACAAGCACAGTACGTAGGAAAATCTATTGCTGAAGTTGCTAAAAAAGCAGGAATCGAAGCTTGTGTATTTGATAGAAACGGTTATTTGTACCACGGAAGAGTTAAAGCTTTAGCTGAAGCAGCTAGAGAAGGAGGACTTAAAATATAATTAAGAAATGGCAAAGTCAAGAAATAAAAAAGAAGCTGTTAAGTCTAGCGAAATCGAATTGAAAGATAGATTGGTAGCAATCAATCGTGTTACTAAAGTAACGAAAGGTGGTAGAACATTTAGTTTTTCTGCAATCGTTGTTGTTGGTAATGAAGCAGGTGTTGTTGGACATGGTTTAGGAAAAGCTAAAGAAGTTACTGAAGCAATTTCCAAAGCAGTTGAAGATGCTAAGAAAAACTTAATTAACGTTCCGGTTATTAATAATACCCTACCTCACCATGTTATTGGTAAGGCTGATGGTGGACATGTATTCATGAAGCCTGCCTCTGAAGGTACAGGAGTTATTGCTGGTGGAGCAATGCGTGCAGTACTTGAAAGTGCTGGTATTCATAACGTACTTGCAAAATCTAAAGGATCTTCTAATCCACATAACGTGGTAAAAGCGACTTTCGATGCACTTTCTCAATTGAAAGATGCTAACTCTATCGCTAGAAAAAGAGGTATTTCATTGGATAAAGTATTTAACGGATAATAACATTACAAGATGGAAACAATAAAAGTAACTCAAGTTAAGAGCGCAATTAACAGACCTGAAAGACAAAAACGTACGTTGAAAGCTTTAGGTTTAGGAAAATTAAACAGAACAGTTGAACACAATGCTACTCCTCAAATTTTAGGAATGGTCAATAAAGTTCAACATATGTTGAGAATCGAGAAGTAATAATAAGGGAAAAACTAATTTGCAATGAATTTACATAGCTTACAACCTGCAGAAGGATCTACTAAAAACAGAAAAAGAATTGGTAGAGGTGAAGGTTCAGGACACGGTGGTACTTCTACAAGAGGTCACAAAGGTGCTAAATCTAGATCAGGTTATAAATCAAAAATAGGTTTCGAAGGTGGGCAAATGCCTATCCAGAGAAGAGTACCTAAATTTGGTTTCAAAAACATCAATAGAGTTGTTTTAAAAGGTATCAACCTTGATGCAATTCAAAATATTATTGATACAAAGAAAATTACAGAAATCACTCCAGAAGTTTTAATAGAAAATGGATTATCTAACAAAAGAGATCTAGTTAAAATTTTAGGTAGAGGAGAATTAAAGTCAAAAGTTACTTTCAAAGTACACGGTTGTTCTAAATCTGCATTAGCTATGATTGAAGCACAAGGTGGTACAGTTGAAATTATCAAATAACCAATTGAATGAAAGATTTTTTTAAGACATTAAAGAATATTTGGAGTGTAGAAGAATTGAAAAAGCGTATAATTTATACGCTTCTTCTGGTTTTGGTATACCGTATTGGATCATACATAGTAATTCCTGGAATTGATACCGAACAATTAATGTCTGGTAATGATTCCAATGAAGGTATTTTAGGTTTAATAAATATATTCGCGGGGGGAGCATTTGGAAGAGCATCAATAATGACGCTTGGTATTATGCCTTATATTTCGGCATCCATTGTTATGCAACTTTTAGGAATGGCAGTTCCTGCAGTTCAAAAAATGCAAAAAGAAGGAGAAAGTGGTCGTAAAAAAATCAATAAATACACGAGGTACTTAACAGTACTTATTTGTATTTTTCAAGGACCTACTTACCTATCTATGTATGCCGGTGAAGCAATTTACCCAGCATTTAAGGATAGTACTTTCTGGTGGGTTCAATCAGTCACTATTTTAACTGCCGGTACATTGTTTGTTACTTGGTTAGGTGAAAGAATTACAGATAGAGGTGTTGGAAACGGTGTTTCTTTAATTATTGCTATTGGAATCTTAGCCAACTTACCTGCTGCGTTGCTTGGTGAATTTGGTGCAAAATTATCGAATGGAGGAATGGTTCTATTGTTAGTAGAAATTGTAGTATTATTCTTTGTAATAATGGCTACTGTATTATTAGTTCAAGGGACAAGAAGAATACCAGTTCATTCAGCAAAAAGAATTGTAAATCAAAGAGGCGGTAGACAAGGTGTTGCTAATGGTCAAAGATCTTATATTCCATTAAAAATTAATCAAGCAGGTGTTATGCCTATTATCTTTGCTCAAGCATTGATGTTCTTACCTGCTTTTATATCTCCAGACTTCACTGATGTGGCTGGATTTTGGTATAATTTTATTTTCTTTGTATTAATCGTAATGTTTACGTACTTTTACACCGCAATTACAATGAATCCGAATCAAATGGCGGATGAACTTAAAAGAAGTGGTGCTTTTATACCAGGTGTTAAACCAGGAAAGAGTACTGCAAGTTTCATCGACTCATTACTATCGAGATTAATTTTACCTGGATCAATATTTTTAGGTATTATTGCAATATTACCTGCATTCGCTATGAATTCAGGTATACAGAATTCATTTGCTTACTTCTTCGGAGGTACTTCCCTACTTATTATGGTAGGTGTTGTTTTGGATACATTACAACAAGTTGAAAGTTACCTGTTAAACAGTGAGTATGATGGATTAATGAAGAATGGAAAAATTAAGGGAAGATCGAATATGGCACCGGTATCGATGCCACAGACTATCTAACCCGTTTTTGGATTTAGAATATTATGATAATTTATAAAACCAAAGACGAAATTGAACTATTAAGACAAAGTTCTTTACTTGTTGGAAAAACGTTAGCAGAAGTTGCTAAACATATTGGACCTGGTGTTACTACAGCCGAATTGGATAAATTAGCTGAAGAGTTTATTTTAGACAATAACGCTAAACCAGGATTTAAAGGATTGTACGGTTGTCCTAGTACCCTACTTACTTCAGTTAATGAAGCTGTAGTACATGGCCTACCAACAGACAAACCTTTGGAAGAAGGTGATATTGTATCTGTGGATTGTGGAGTTCTTATGAATGGCTTCTATGGAGATTCAGCTTACACATTTAAAATTGGAGAAGTTTCTAAAGAAGTTCAAAAATTACTAGATGTAACACAAAGTTGCTTAGAAAAAGCAATTGAGCAAGCTAGAGTAAACAATACCATTGGTGATATCGGTTTTGCAGTACAATTAGAAGCAGAAAAAAACGGTTTTAGTGTTGTGAGAGATTTAGTAGGCCACGGGCTTGGTAGAGCAATGCATGAAAAACCAGAAGTTCCTAATTACGGTAAAAAAGGAAAAGGGCCAACCATAAAAAGTGGTTTAGTAATCGCAATTGAACCTATGATTAATATGGGTAAAAAAGAAGTTGTACAACTTGAAGATGGTTGGACTATAGTAACGAAGGATAGAAAACCTTCCGCTCACTTTGAGCATGATGTTGCTATAACTGATGAAGGTGTTGACGTTTTATCGACATTTAAATATATTGAAGAAGTTTTAGAACGAAAATAAATTATGGCAAAACAAACATCTATAGAACAAGATGGAACAATAATCGAAGCATTGTCTAACGCAATGTTTAGAGTAGAGTTAGAAAATGGGCACATTATTACTGCACATATTTCTGGTAAAATGAGAATGCATTACATTAGAATTTTACCTGGAGATAAAGTAAAAGTAGAAATGTCTCCTTACGATTTGACCAAAGGAAGAATTACATTTAGATATAAATAAACAATAAGATGAAAACAAGAGCATCCATAAAAGTAAGATCTGAAGACTGTAAAATAGTCAGAAGAAAAGGTAGATTGTATGTTATCAACAAGAAAAATCCTAAATTAAAACAACGTCAAGGATAAAATTAGAGTATAAATTATGGCAAGAATTGCAGGAATTGATATACCAAAGAATAAGAGAGGAGTTATAGCTCTTACTTACATCTATGGTATTGGAAGAAGCACCGCGAAAAAAGTCTTAAACAAGGCTGGTGTAGACGAGAACATTAAAGTTCAAGATTGGAATGATGATCAAATTGGAGCAATCCGTTCGGTTATCACAGATGACAAAGATTTAAACCTTAAAGTAGAAGGTGCTTTGCGTTCAGAAATTCAACTTAACATCAAGCGATTGATGGATATTGGTTGTCAAAGAGGTATCCGTCATAGACTGGGTCTACCACTTAGAGGTCAAAGAACAAAAAACAACTCTCGTACGAGAAAAGGTAAAAAGAAAACTGTTGCTAACAAGAAAAAAGCAACCAAATAATAGATAATTATTATGGCTAAGTCATCGAAAAAGAAAAAAAAGGTTGTCGTTGATCCAGTGGGTCAAGCGCACATCAAGTCGTCATTTAACAATGTAATCATATCTCTTTGTAACGCATCAGGTCAAGTTATATCTTGGTCATCTGCAGGGAAAATGGGATTCAGAGGTTCTAAGAAAAACACACCTTACGCTGCACAAGTTGCTGCTGAAGATTGTGCTAAAGAAGCTTTTGAATTTGGTTTGAGAAAAGTTAAAGTTTACGTTAAAGGACCAGGACAAGGAAGAGAATCTGCAATTAGAAGTCTTCATAATTTTGGGATTGAAGTAACAGAAATTGTTGATGTAACACCGTTACCACACAATGGATGTCGTCCTCCTAAAAGACGTAGAGTATAATTTATAACGATTTAATTTAGACAGAAAATGGCAAGATATACAGGTCCAAAGACAAAAATTGCAAGAAAATTTAGAGATCCAATTTTCGGCCCAGATGCAACACTAGAGAAGAAAAACTATCCTCCAGGAATGCACGGTCCAAACAAGAGAAGAGGAAAACAATCAGAATATGCTACTCAGTTAGCTGAGAAGCAAAAAGCAAAATATACTTATGGTATTTTAGAGAAACAATTCTCTAATTTATATAAGAAAGCAAATTCCAAATCTGGAATTACAGGTGAAATCTTACTTCAACTTTGTGAGTCAAGATTAGACAACGTAGTTTATAGATTAGGTATTGCAAAAACAAGAGATGGAGCGAGACAATTAGTTTCTCACAGACATATCATGGTAAATGGTGGTCTAGTAAATATCCCTTCTTACTCAGTAAAAGTTGGTGACGTTATTAGCGTTAGAGAAAAATCAAAATCTCTTGCTGTTATTAGTCAATCTTTAGCGAGCAACAATACTGTATTTGAGTGGCTAGATTGGAACAGTAACACAATGAGTGGAGAATTCAAAGCTGTACCAACAAGAGATCAAATCCCTGAAAGTATCAAGGAGCAATTGATCGTAGAGTTGTACTCTAAGTAATGAATGGAATTTTAAATTAAAAAAAATTAAAAATGGCAATATTAGATTTCCAAAGACCAGACAAAGTGATAATGCTTGAATCAGATGACTTCAAAGGTCAATTTGAATTCAGACCATTGGAACCAGGTTATGGTATCACAATAGGAAATGCACTTAGAAGAATCCTTTTAAACTCTTTAGAAGGTTTCGCAATATCTGCAGTGAAAATTGAAGGTGTTGAGCATGAATTTGCTTCTATTAAAGGTGTTGTTGAAGATGTTACTGAAATTATCTTGAATTTAAAACAAGTTCGTTTCAAAAGACAAATTGAAGATGTAGACAATGAAAAATTAGTGGTGAAAATTTCTGGAGAAGAAAACTTTACTGCTGGTGACATTGGTAAATATACTTCTGCTTTTCAAGTTCTAAACCCAGATATGATTATCTGTACTATGGAACCAAAAGTATCTTTAACTATTGAACTTACAATTAATAAAGGTAGAGGTTATGTTCCTGCAGAGGAGCAAAAATCTTCTAACGCGTCAGTTGGAACTATTTTTATCGATTCTATTTATACTCCAATCAAAAACGTTAAGTACTCAATTGAGAACTACCGTGTGGAGCAAAAAACAGATTACGAAAAATTAGTGTTGGACATTCAAACTGATGGTTCTATTCACTCAAAAGATGCTTTGAAAGAAGCTGCTACTATTTTGATTCATCACTTTATGTTGTTCTCTGATGAGAAAATTACATTGGATACTCAAGAAAGAGCTGAGTCAGAAGAATTTGATGAAACTTCATTACACATGCGTCAATTATTGAAATCAAGATTAGTTGATCTTGATCTTTCAGTAAGAGCATTAAATTGTTTGAAAGCGGCAGATGTTGAGACTTTAGGAGAACTTGTTTCTTTCGCAAAATCTGACCTTTTGAAATTTAGAAATTTTGGTAAAAAATCTCTTACTGAATTAGAAGACCTTATCGAATCAAAAGGACTTTCATTTGGTATGGACATATCAAAATACAAATTAGACAAAGAATAATAAGAGGTACTCACTTTTTGTGAAAACCATTTAAAAGAATTAAACATGAGACACGGAAATAAAGTTAATGCTTTAGGTAGAAAAACAGCCCATAGAAAAGCTATGCTTTCTAACATGGCTTGTTCGCTTATTGAGCACAAGAGAATTGTGACTACATTGGCTAAAGCTAAAGTATTAAGAGGTTATGTTGAGCCTCTTATAACAAAATCAAAATCTGATACTACTCATTCAAGAAGAGTTGTTTTCTCTTACCTTAAAAGTAAAGAGGCTGCAGCAGAATTGTTTAGAGAAGTTGCTCCTAAAGTAATGGATAGACCAGGTGGTTACACTAGAATTATCAAATTAGGAAGAAGATTAGGAGATAACGCTGAAACTGCTATGATCGAATTAGTAGACTTCAATGAACTACTTATTGGTGGTGGAGAAACTAAGAAGAAAACTAGAAGAAGAGGTGGTAAGAAAACTTCAACTGCTAAAACTGCTACTCCTGCTAAAGAAGAAGCACCTACAGCAACTGAAGAAGCACCTGCTAAAGATGCAACTTCTGAAGAAGAATAAAAATACATTTACACTGTATATAAAAAAGGCTATCCAATTGGGTAGCCTTTTTTTGTTTCTAATCATAATATACATTCATTTTAAAAGAATGCCCTTAATTGTAGCCCACCTGTATGAACAGTCTCTGCTCCATCCGATTTTCTCCCATTATAATTTATCGTCAATTGTAAATTATTAGCAAAGGTTCTTTGATAACCTACAGTCCAAATAAGATTATCGCCAGGTTGTAATGATTCTAACATCTCATAAGCCAATGATGTATTGTTAGTTCCATTGAAAATAATTTTGGCAAATTTCATAGTTCCCAACAAGGTTCCTTTTTTCAATTGATTCCATTTACTTTCTAATCCCACCTCTGTAATAAACGCTTCATCATTGGACAACTGCGGATCATTTCTTTTATCCTTATAACCAGCTATTGCAGCAATCCTAAATGCTGTACTTGGTTGAAACGTTAATTTACCTTCTGATATAACATTAGTTAAACTATAATCTCTTCCTTGCACATAATCTGCTTTACTATCTTTCTGCTCCAACTCACCACTTACTTGTATTGTAAACTTTCTAGTAATGTTCACCCTTAACTTTAGTTCATTACTTTTTCTTCCCCGTAAATCAAAACCACTAACAAGTAAATTCTTACTAGATAGTGAAATAAAAGTATGTTCCAACCCAAACTTAGAATTCGTTCTGTTAAAGAATGTACTTTGTCTTAATGAATTCTGAATGGATAACAAATCTTCATCATCTGGTGTTTCTGCAAATGGATTTAAATTTTCTTGTAAATCGCTAATGGTAGTTTTACGTTCAATTTTATAACTGGTTTGAGAATTGAAACGACCAATAAACTTGGATAAGAAATCCTTATTCGTGAATATATTTTTAAAATTTACATTCAAAATTTCACTAAACTCGTTGCTAAAAACTTTAACATAATCATTAGACGGTGTACTAACCCTTAAATACTTCGCTTGATCTGAATATTGTGCAATTTCAAACTCATTCAAATCTTTCACTTCATCATTATTATAATCTACCCAAGTATAAACTCCCTGACCTGCTGGCACTTCTATATATGCAAACTCACGTTTCAATTCTAAGCCACTTCCAACTTCATAAAACATTGTGGAAGTAATCCCTCCTTTAAGAAAATTTGCTCTATACTCTACCCTATTTAGGATTCCGTTCTCTGGCTGATCACTTACTAAACTACTATCCGATATATAAAGCATTCTATAATTTGTCCTAAGGATAAACTGCTGTCTTGGATTTTTCAACAATTCTAATGATCCTCCTGGGTTTATCGCTCTTGTTGCCTGTGTAAGTCCTCCACCCAAAGTTCGTTGGTCAATTCTTTCTCTATAAAATAGTTTAAATTTGTTGGTTGTACTATCCGAACTAGAAACATAAAACTGATAATCATAAAATTGATAACTAGCGTCTGTCAGGGAATCTCCAACTTGAAAAACATTGTGTTCAAACTCATCTTGATATCCCACTTTAAAAACACCTTTAGACTTAGACACTTCTGCTTTATGTCTATAAAAATTAGACGCATTATCACTAATACTATTCATGTAACTTCCTTGATAATTTACATCTAATCCTTTCTTTAACTCAATTCCCAAACTATTTCTTATTCCTGAGTAATCTGCCTCCTGATTAAAGGAACTAAAACCATACGTCAATGCAAAGTCTTCATTCCTCATCAATCTAAGACTGACATCTCCAATTATTTGATTGCCTAAGTTAAGGTTGCCTAAATTCCAATCTCTAGTAAACTCTACCGCTCTATACCTTTCTACGTAAGTAAAATTTGTAGAAGTCATCTCTATTTTATTTACTGATTTAACCTGCCAGTTTTTATTGAGTTTTCTATCTATATTTAATGTAAATGTTCCCGCATAACCTTCATTATCTTCCGCATCTAAAACTGAAAACGTATTCAAATCATTATTGGAATAGGCTAATTCCAAACCTGCAACAATTCCTTTACCCAAATATTTTTGAAAACCTCCGGTAACCATTTGTCTTTTCTTTGGGGGTATCAAAATTTTCACAGGAGAATATCTTCCACTATAAATAAGATTACCAGCAACAGTATCAGGAGCCACCCATTGATAAACCTTTCCAAAAGCTGAAAAACCATTTAGAATATAACTCCCATTTCCTTCACCAACATCAGAAAAAACCACACCATAAATTGCAGAATCAGAATCAGTTGAATACACCAATACTTCATAGCCCAAACTATCCACTTTTTTATACCGATTTGAATTTTCATCATAGCCTAAACTATCAATACTAGGAGACAAAGATTGATATAAATTATCCCCTGCGTTAAACAAAATTTCTTTATCCAAATCATCCAGTTCTTGTTGTAAAGGTTGATTTTTTGAATCCTGTTCAGAGTAAACATTAACAAAAACATCCCAATCATTCAATTTAACTTTAGTGTTAGCTTCAATTATACTTCTTGCATAATTTTTATCAGAATACTGAAACTCTACAGTAATTCGTTTGTCTTTAGTTATAAGCCTATTGGCTGTAAAAGTGATTTCCGAAGTATTATAATCAATCACATAATCATTTTCCTGCCCTCTTGTCATCAGTTCCCCATCAATATAAACAACTTCGGTTCCGCTTAAAACAATAATAAACTGCTCGCCATCTGCCCCTATCAATTTATAAGGTCCTTGATTATTTTCAACACCTTGAATAATATTTCTTCCAAACTTACCTTTGGACACTGCCATGCTAACCCTTGCCTCTACTCCACTGCTGTCCATTGAAGAGAAAATACCTTTTTGCTGAATACTAAATGACCCACCTTGCGCTCTTTTATTGTAATTCATAAAATAACCATTAGGTTTTTTCATCCAAAAATCACCAGCAGTAATTCTCCAATTATCAGAAAATAACTGAATATAAACTTGATCAAAATCTTGCAATTGCTGTGTATTACCTTCGGGTTGAATCGGTATATTATCATCACTAATTGATGCCAGAATACTAATCTCATCACTAATTTTTCCAGAAAGTTGAAGATTCAAATTAGAATTAACAGACAAATCTTGATTATTCCCAAACATAATTCCTCTTGATATGCTTCCATTCTTATTCAATGACGTCCCTCCAAACAAATCAGAATTACTCCCTTTTGAAGTATATCTAAAAGGTACCATCTTTAGAGAATCTTCGAATCTTCTGTCACTCAAACTCCTATGTTTCATTTCTTTAGACAAAGAAAAATCTAAAACACGATATTCTATTTCCAATGAAACTGGTAAATCTGATTTCCAAATAAATATTCCATCAAAAAAGTCAATCCAATAATCCGTGCTATCCACAATTAGACCATCACTACTTACAATAAAAGTACTAGGCACAATGGATAATGTATCCAATTGAATTGAATCCTTTTCTAATATTATATTTTTATGCCTAAAATTGCTCGTAACCTGACCGAATAAACTAATAGTCACGCCATTAGCAATTAGAAAAAGTATGAAGATATTTAGAATATTTTTAGGCAATTACTGGCTTTATTGTCAGAATAATGTTTCAAAAATAGTTTAAAATTAAGGCAATCATCGATTAAAAAACGGAATACGAAGAAAAATAGTGTTTAATGTTGCTTAAGTTTTAGATAAAATTGAAATAATTATTTATCTTCGTCAATTGGAGATTTATAACAAAACTACATTGAAAAATATGAAAATTTACAAGCATTATATTATCGGTCTTTTGGCAGTAACATTGCTTCTTTCATGCGGAGGAAAAAAGAGTGGTGGCGAAACACAAGATGTTCTTGTTGAAGCGGAAGGATATTACATGGAAGGCGATAAGAAATATAAAATCTATAATGGAGGAATATTTAGAATAAATGAAGTTGAAAACTTTAAAAATCTATTCCCTCATGCAATGATTGATGCAGTTTCTTCAAGAATTGCCTCTCAAATCTACCAAGGTTTATACAAGTTTGACCAACTTACATTGGAACCAATAAACTGTATTGCTGAATCCGAAACAATTAGTGATGATGCTAAAGTATGGACATTCAAAATCAGAAAAGGTGTTTATTTCCAAAATGATGAATGTTTTCCAAACGGCAAAGGTAGAGAAGTAACTGCTAAAGATATAAAGTATTGTTTTGAGATGCTTTGCGAAAATAGACCAGGAAATACAGCACATGAGTTATTTACTCAAAGAGTTGTTGGTGCACGAGAATATTATGATGGTGAAGCATCTTCTGTTTCTGGAATTGAAATTATTGATGATAACACCCTAAAAATCACTTTAACATCTTCTTTCTCTGCTTTCAATAGTTTATTAGCGCATGGCGCTTGTACTATTTTTCCTAAGGAAGCATTTGACAAATATGGTGATGACATGAGAATAAAATGTGTTGGGACTGGACCATTTATGGTTGATGCTATTGATGAAGGTACGCAAGTGAGATTGGTGAAAAACCCTACTTACTGGGAAAAAGATGAACATGGTAACCAGTTACCATATTTGGATATCATTAAAATTACATTTACAAAAGATAAAAAATCAGAGTTATCCAACTTCCGTAAAAACAATTTGGATATGATATGGAAACTACCTGTAGATGAAATGGAATCAGTTTTAGTAAGCATTGAAGAAGCTCAACAAGGTGGTAATCCAGAATTTAAATATCAACAAATTAATGGCTTGAATACACAATTTTATGCCTTCAATGCAACCAGCCCTGTGTTCAAAAACAAAAACATCAGAAAAGCTTTTAACCTAGCCATCAATAAAGATGACCTCATAAAATATACCTTAAAAGGTGAAGGAGAACCTGCAGAACATGGTTTAGTTCCTAAATTTGGTAAATATGATAATTCTAACGTGAATGGATTTGAATTTAATCCTGATGAAGCGAAAAAATTAATGGCTGAAGCAGGATACCCAAATGGGAAAGGATTCCCTGAAATGACTTTATATTTGAATGAAGGTGGATCTATTAATACTATAATTGCTGCTGCATTACAGAATCAAATCAAAGAAAATATTGGTGTAAATATTACTATCGAACCTTTACCATTTGATGTTTTGATTGAAAGATTTGCTACTGGACAAACTGAATTCACAAGAACATCTTGGATAGCTGATTTCCCAGATGCATCAAATTTCTTATGGTTGTTCTACGGTAAGAATGTTCCTGATGACCCTACCGCAAGATCTTTACCTAACTTCTCAAGATATAAAAACGATAAATTCGATGAATATTTTGAAAAAGGAATGGCAGCTCTATCTATTGAAGAACAACAAATGTATTATAACAAATGTGATAGTATTCTTGTAGAAGACGCAGCATTTTTACCTCTATTTCACGATCAATACATCAGATTAATTCAAAACAACATTGTTGCATTTCCAATTAATGCAATGGAGTATAGAGACCTTACAAGAGTATTTAAATCAAAATAATTTTAACTAAATAATGAAACAGTTTTTTATACTATTAATTGCGCTTGTTACTATATCTTCTTGCGTTCCCGCTAGAAAATATCAAGAATTGGAAGCCAAACAAAAAGAATGTGCTGAAGAATTAGAAAATCTAAAATCTAAGGTTACAGGATTAGAATCTCAAAACACAGAACTTCAAGGCTTGATTCCTGATTTACAAGAAAGTATCTCTCGACTAAAAGGAGATACAACATTACTTGGGAAATCATTGAGAATGAAAGAACAACAATACGACAAAATCAATGACTTGAACATTCGAATTCAAGAGCAATTGGAAGCACTTCAAAAAGGTAGTGCTATCGAGAATGCTAAATTAATGAATGACCTCAATGCAACTAAACTTCAATTACAAATGAAAGAAGATGAGTTGAAAAAATTAGAGGAGGAATTGAATGCTAAAAAAGTTACTCTTGATCAATTATCACTAGAATTAGTTGAAAGAGAAAAAAGAGTGAACGAATTAGAAGAAATGATTGCCAAAAAAGATGAAGCAGTAAACGCTTTAAAAGAAAAAGTGGCTAATGCACTTCTAGGATTCAAAGACAAAGGACTTACAGTTGAACAAAAAAATGGAAAAGTGTATATCAGTATGGAGGCAAAACTACTTTTCCCATCAGGTAGTACAAAAATAGATCCAGAAGGTAAAAAAGCTTTAATCCAATTAGCTCAAGTGCTTCAAGACCAAAATGATTTAGAAGTATTGGTAGAAGGTCACACAGATACTGATGCATTAAAATCTTCTGCTCATCCAAAAGATAACTGGGAATTAAGTGTACTTAGAGCGACATCTGTTGTAAAATTGATGCTTGAAAATAGTACAATGGACAACACAAAAGTATCTGCCGCAGGTAGAAGCGAATTCTTGCCATTAGACCCAACAGACAAAGCTAAAAATAGAAGAATTGAAGTTATTTTAATTCCTAATTTAGATGAACTATTTAAGATTATTTCCAACTAATCTTAGCATTATTTATTTTGAAAAGCCGAATTTTTAAATTCGGCTTTTTTTGTGCTCTAATTATTTTCAATAAAACCATTCAATTAAGACAACCTTCCTTGATTATTACCGTCAATATAAATGAATACGTAAATACCATATTGTTATGTACCTTTGATTAAAATGACTGCCTATCAATGACTTCTAAATATTTTTTTCAAAATATTTTAATTTTAATTTCAGGATTGCTCTTCAGT
>JBFHGR010000042.1:0-27024 GCA_041583015.1 Parvicella sp.
AACGCTTTGGCTCAGTGTAAACTTGAAAGTTTCTCGCTTTCTACAGCCCTACTTGCCATATACTAACCGTTGTGTGGTATAAAAAAAATGAAAACAACCTTATTAATATATCTGCTAACATTAAGTTACGTTTTCTCTGGTCAATCATCAGAAAATAAATTATTCTACGTCAAACCTAACATATCAACGCATGGAACTTTTGGTTGTTCATTCGGAATTCAAAATAAATTTATAGAATTTGATCTTGGAATTAATTCAATTTACTTTATTAACAGAATAGGAATTCAAACCATCCTTAAAAAGCAAATTAAACAATTTAAAATTGGTTTAGGAATTAATGCAGCTTGGATTGTTTTTAGAAATGGAACTTTCTATCCTTATGATGTTTATTGGTCAGATTATTTAAGAGTTGGTCCTGTAATTGAAATGGGATATACCATCCGTACAATAGAAAACCTTACAATTATTGGGTTATACTCACCAGCAAAATTTGCCTACCGAAGTACTAATTATGTTGGCAATGGACTTACTTACGATGAGTTAATTTCTTTGGGCTTCCAAGTAAGGTTTTAATATCGACAAGATAAATATTAAAATACCAAATGGTAGTGCATAACATCGAAATTATTAACAGTAAGCCGCCCGCAGGTGCGCGAAACGAAGTTCGACAAAGTCATTCCTATCCCGTCCCATTCCTCCACAACCAACCAACTAAGTAACCATCCAACTAACTAACTAACTAACTAACTAACTAACTAACTAACTAACTAACTAACTAACTAACCACCTACAAAACCCAAACACTCGCCTTTGTCTCCCATACCCTACCCCCACTATCAAAAGGCGCTGTAGCCAGTACACACACATCCCGTTCAAAATCCATCTCTGGAAGTAAAGAATCAAAAGAGATCAATTCATCCACATGGTCGGTAGCGTCAAAATCTATTTCTACCGTAGCCACTTGTTTTCCATGAGGGTGTAGTACACCACATCCCAATGGAACCTTTCAGTTGTAATATGCTCTTGTATTTTGCCATTTTGGTAGAATTTTTGCCATGAAATTCATGGGTGTTTACCAAAATCTTCCAAGCACCATTCCAAAATGCGCAGTCGTAGCTTTTCTTAACATTTTTTATATTTCGGTCTTCCCACGGTATTGCATCGGGGTTCCCTCGGTATACTCCCGTGGTAGATAAGTGCTACTACCCTAGTGCATCCGTAGTACTACTGTAGTGCACCCATGATTATAGTTGCCAACTTAAGTATAAAGTAGAAGTTCAAAACACAGTTGCCTTTTTACAACTTCCACACTATGAACCATTGCTTACCACTTCAAACAATACAGACCACAATTTAAAACTATACCATATCTTTGATACCAAAATAAGCATATAGCAATCCCGCAATCTTTATCTCAACCAAGCAACGATTTATCCAAAACAAATGAATTTAAAAAGAGTATCCTCTATCATCGCCATACTGTTTAGTAGTCTAACAATACTCTACTCTTGTAAAGATCAAAACCAAATGGACAAACGGCATACAGCGCTAAAAAATGACGTTACCAGTAATACAAAAACAACATTAGATCCATCCGCAACCGTATTTTATCAAGACAAAAATAACAACCTTTGGTTGGTAAGTGAAGAAAAGGGAGTCTATCTCCATGATGGCCAAAACCTCACACTATTCACCACAGATGACGGTCTAGGTAGTTATAGAATCATCAGCATCCAAGAAGACAATCTAGGAAACCTTTATTTTGACACACCTGAAGGAGTTTTTAAGTACAATGGAGACCTCTTTACTACTTTGACCATTACAGCGTCTAATGGGGCGCAAAATGAATGGAAATCAGAACCAGGAGACATATGGTTCAGAATTGGATGGGACAACCGTGGCCCGTATCGTTATGATGGAGAAAACCTATATCAATTGAACTTCCCAAAATGCACATTGGAGGATGAATTCTATGCAGCATACCCTAATGCTTCATTTAATCCCTACGCTATTTTCTCCATGTACAAAGATAGCAAAGGCAATGTCTGGTGGGGTACTTCCAATATGGGCATTTACCTATTTGATGGCCAAGAAATCAGCTGGATGTATGAAACCCATTTATCTAAAACTCCTGGAGGAGGTGATTTTGGTGTCCGCTCTATCGTGGAAGATCTAGATCATAACTATTGGATATGCAATGCCAATTATAAATACTCCTTACTCCCAAATGATAGTACAATTGAAGGCCTAAAATCAATCAATTATACGCGACAGGTAGGGATAGAAAACATAGAACAAGAGAACTTATATTTCTACACAATAGAAACTGACAGCAAGGGTAACCTATTCATGTTTGCCCAAGAAGACGGCTTATGGCTAAATGATGGCAAAGAATTGACCCAGTTCTTTATCCAAGTAGGTGATCAAAACATTTCCCCTACCTCCATTTACAAAGACAATCAAGGTCTATTTTGGTTCAACACGGATAAACATGGCATCTACACCTATAATGAAAATACATTTGAGCAGTGCGCCATAGAATAAACCTTTTACAACTTCGTCACCTTGATTATTTGTTCGCCTAGTTGCAGCAAGTAAATTCCTTGAGAAAGGGCTGTTGTTTCTAGCAGTAAAACATCATGAGACAATATTACTGTTACATCAGCCATTACGTTCACATCCTTACTATCAAACATGCTTATTTCATCAAGCGTATAACCATTATGATTTATTTCCAAATGATTGGCAAAAGGATTTGGGTACACCCGCATTGGGACAACTGCTTCTGTAACGCCCAAAGGATCAATCCCATTGATAGTATTCGTAGCAGAAAGTCCATCACCCAATTCGTAAAAGTCTAGTGTAATAAAGTTAGGAAACTTCCCCTTCTCCGCTTGGCATTGCAGTATTCTATCCCATAGCAAAGGATTGCTATTAGCCACTTGAGATTCCGATTCTTGCCCAGTGCCTGTCAAACTACTCCTCACAAAGTGATTGAATATAAACAAATCATTCAAAGAGTCTCCCCTGTTTAAGTCACAGTAAAAAAAATAACACCACCTAACAGATTATATGGAGCATAGAGCGCTCGGAGGTTTGTAAAAGGCGGTAAGTTTCTTTGAGGACGCCAAATTTACAATTTGACTTTTAGTTGTTTAAAATGTAAAATCAATCCCGTATCTTTCGGGAGTAAATTTGGCTAACTACAAACCTAAAGGCCAGCGCAAACCAATGCTCTACGCTTCATCTAGGGTTGTTGTAAACTATCAAAAAAAAAATTAGAATAAAAAAAAATAAACTAATTATCAGGATTCTATTTAATTATGAGTAGTAAAAAAGTATTAATTTCAGGTGCTGGCGTAGGTGGTCTTACGCTCGCTTATTTCTTACTCAAAAATGGCTACAAACCCGTTATCATCGAAAAAGCAGATTCACTGCGTGACGGTGGATATATGATAGACTTCTTTTCTTCTGGTATTTCGGTAGCCGAAAAAATGGGTATTATAAACCAATTAAAAGCAAAAAATCACGGTTCTAACATCATTATCCAACAAAACGAAAAAGGTATAAAACAATTCATATTGAATATGTCTGGATTTCGAGCCTCAGTCAAAGGCAAATTATTCAATTTTCTACGTACCGACCTAGTGGATGTTCTGCATGAAAAAATAAAAGACAAGGTGGAAATTCGATTTTCAACCTCTATTGATTCAATAATTCAAAATGAAAAAGAAGTAATAGCAACCTTTAACAACGGCATACAAGAGTCTTTTGATTTTCTTGTCGGAGCAGATGGATTATCTTCAAATGTTAGGTCTAAAGTATATTCTCCAGAAAAAGTTGAAAAATTATTCTTGGGATACTATGTATGCGCTTCAGAACATGATGTTTCGGTTAATGTAAAAAAAGGAGAAGTTATTTCAATGCTTTGTCCTAAAAGACAAATCATGACATATGACGCAGGCAATGGCACTTCCAACAGCCTATTTGTGTTTAAATATGAAAAACAAAAGCACTTAACTACTGCGGAAGAAGTTACTATCCTAAAAAAGGAATTTGCTAATTTTGCATCTCCTGTACCTGAAATTATTAATGACCTAGCTAAGAAAGAAAAACTCTTTTTTGATCGAGTTACGCAAATCAGAATTCATGACAAATGGCACAAAAATAGAGTGGTATTAATTGGTGATGCTGCTTTCTGTATAACCTTACTTTCAGGACAAGGTTCTTCTATGGCAATGACATCCGCTTATGTGTTAGCAGAACAATTAAAACTTCATGAAGAAAATTTACAACAAGCGTTCATTAATTACGAAAAGGAACTTCGCCCGATGATAGAAAAGATGCAAAAAAAAGCTGTAAAAAATGCAGCTACTTATGTTCCATCAACGAAATTTAATTTACGAATTAGAAACCTACTTGCTCCTCTGGTATTCAAAAAAATATTTTCACCTTTATTAATCAAACAACTGGGGGCCAACAATTACTTTGAAAGTAAATAACATATCATCATTCACAACCAATAATATCTATATTCCATTCTATGATAAATTTAGTTCATAACCAAACCCAATATGTTACTGATTTTCAAAGCTTAATCTCTCAACCTTTTCATGAAAAAATTAATGCTATGTGTTGGAAACGTGAATTAGTAGGTGATTTTTCAGAAATTGTGCAGAAAGTAAAACTAGAAGGGAATATTATAGAACTTAGCACAGATCAACTTCGCTCTATTCAATTAAGTGATCAAGGTCAATTGGCACGCGAAACTATTTTAAATGACCTACAACTTTTAAAAGATTATGGGGCATCTCCTGTTCTAAACGTGATTCAATATTACGATAGAGATGATGCCATTCCTTTTTTTCCAACAGATGTTTATTCCTTTCATGTAGATAGGTCACCTATCCCTACAGACACTTTTCTTTGCACCTATCATGGAGAATCAAGTGAAATTATACCAAATTCTCAGGTCACTCAAAAAATACATATTCCAGAAATTAGAGAAGAACTCAAAAAACTTTATAATGGCCCTGAACAAGGATTTGAATCTTTTTTAACTGAATATTTCTTCGATTTACATTACCAAGAAAAACCTGATTCACAAACAATTAAATTAGGAATCGGACAACTTTGGAAACTAGCCATAGACCATCCTGAAAGTAAAGTACCTCCATGTATTCACCGTGCTCCAATAGAAAAAAAAGGAGAAAACCGACTTTTACTAATTTGCTGAAATAGTTTGTCTACAATTAAATCAGAACCTTCTTTAGTTTAAAAACTAACTTATTCCCAATTATAGTTGAAACTTACACTTATTCTTTCGTCTTCAGACATATTCATTGGCACCTCATGGCGAAGCCAACTTTCCCATAACAACACATCTCCTACCTCAGGTTGAACATACACAAAACTCTTCATTTCTTCACGAGCATCCGCTTCACGAGTTGGCGCAGCCATCATCATACTATGTCTTGGGTCCTCAAACTTAATGGCACTTGCTCCTTTAGGTACAGCCACATATGTAGTTCCACTAATTACGCTATTGGGGTGAATATGAGATGTATGAATTCCTCCTTCAGGCAAAATATTTATCCATATTGATTCTAACGAAATTTTCTTACCATCAAGATTTAACTGAAGATCTTTCACAAATGCATCTACATGTTTGTCAAGTAACTTTACGATTTCCTCAAAGATTGGAAAACGCCATCTAAGATCATCTAATGAAGCATAACTTGTATATCCAGGAAAATCATTTTCATCGCACCAATTTTGCCCTGCCACATCATCATCGGCAATACACAAACAAGAGTTTTCTAGTTCTGCAGCATCTGGTGCTTCTCCAAACTCATCCAGTTTTGCCCGGTATAATCTAGTTACGAATAAGGAAGCAATTTTTGACATATGATTCTAAATTTTATTATCTATACTAACGGCTGAAATTCAATATAAATATTTTAATAAACAACTTTTATAAAATAAAAATTTGGTATTGGACTAATTTACACCATCAATAATACCTCATTTACTAAATGAATAAAAATTCCTAACAAAATAAAACCATACATTTGAGGATTCAAAACTAAATCATGGAAGAAATATACGTAAACAGAGAAATAAGAGATACCTTAATAGATTTAGCGGTAAAAAATAAAACCATTACCTATTCTAGGTTGAACACCGATGCTGAAACGGGATACTTTCTTCAAAACCCTGATGATAGGGACGAATTTAATGAAGACCTTGAAGCTATTTCACTAAGCGAAGTAAAGAATGGCAGACCTCCTTTAAGTTGTATGGTTGTTTATAAAGGCGGTTCTAGTAGTAAACAGATGCTTGAGAGTTTTTATTCCATGTGTGAAGAACTTTATGATTTGTCTCCTGAAACAACCAAACCAAACTCAAAATTTTTGAAAGTTTTACAATCCAAATGTCACGACTATTGGAAAACCCCTGAAAACTATAAGCAATTTGGTCCAAAAAAATGGTAAATCCAATAAAAAATCAAAAGCAAATTAATTTTGGGCTAACGCAAAAAAAAGGAAAACTAAACGTTTTCCTTTTTCATTTCTTTCAATTTTTTCTTCTCTTGCTTTTCTAACTTTTTCTTTTCCTTTCTGGTAAGTGTATCTTTTGCCTTTTGTGTTTTTACTGGTCTTGGCCTAGGGGTAAGTTTACCACTTTCGATATCCATTAAAACTTTTGCTAGACCATCATCTTCTCCTAAAGGATCAAATTCATGTTTGATGGTAGCTCCAAAAACCTTTACAACTCCCTGCCACCAAAGCGCGCTCATTCCTCCATTATATGTTTTAATAATTTCATAAGCAGTTAAGCCTGTCTCTTTATGAATAATTTTCATTAAACATTTCCCACTATTAATTGACAAATCACCAATTTCATCACCAAACTCATCTTTCAAATCCTTATTTACTTCCTTTAAATATTTTCTTTGCTCTCTTTTAGAATCCATTGTAGCCAATGAATCTTCAAATTCATTCAACATAGCAGAAGCAAGCATGGCGTAATTATACATTTTTAATGCATAATACTTAGAGTTATCATAACGTTTTTGAAATTCAATATCAACAACGGTAATATTCGCTTCTTCCAATAAATAAGAAGGAACACTATCATTTTCTCCTAAATAAGGTACAGGATTTCGACCTTGCCCAAATGAACAAACCCAACTGATTAACGATAATATAATTACAAATTGTTTCATGTATAAGTTCAATATACGGAAAAATTAAACAAATGTTATACCAATTAACGTTTTTTATTAATACGCTGACTATCATTATTTTATTGTTTACCTTTGAAATAACAATGGAGTGCCATTATATCATCATAGAAACTGTGTGGGGAGAAAGTGAATTTGCTTTAAAACATGCTGAAAAAGTATATAAAGAATTTGTTTTTAAAAAAGATAAATGGTAAGGTCAATTATCTTCTAAATTCGCCCCATTTTACACCAAATAAAGAATAGATTTATTATAGAGAACAGAAACAAAAATATTTGCTTAGGCATTTTCAACCATGATTTCACTATGTATTCAACCAATTACTACAATACTTTCATTCCAATACCCGAAGAAAATAAAATACAAAAAGGAACAATTCCAACTTTAAAAGAAGGTGAAAAATCAATTGCGTATTTTTTGTACGAAAACATCATTAAACATCCTTATCAATATACTTCAAATGAGCTTTTATTCAAAGCATATATATTTACAAACGGGATAGATGAAGCTGATATAAAAAAACATAAAATTCAATTCTTTTCGAAAAAGCAACTAGATTTGAGAGGCTCGTCATTGGTACTTTCATATGGATGGGGCATTCATTTCAATGCACAAGGAAAAATAGCACTTATAGGTATTGACTCCAATTTATATTCCCAATTAACCAATGACACTAGCATCCAAAAAGTTAAGGCGCTTAAAATAAAACGCAAATAATAAAACGGATGTTCTAATTATCCATTTTTTTTCGAAATTACTTTGCTTTCTTCTTGTTTGATTTTTCTAGTTTTTCATTCCTATCCTGATCAACGAATATATAGTTATTTGGGTATAAATGCCGTTTTTTGAAATCCCATATCAACAATGCTTATATTGACTTCTTCCAGCAAATAGATTTTATAGTAATTAACGTTTTTTATTACTCCGCTGACTATCATTATTTTATTGTTTATCTTTGAAATAACAATGGAGTACGATTATATCATCATAGGGTCTGGATTTGGAGGGAGCGTTTCCGCATATAGATTATCCCAAAAAGGGTACAAGGTGTTGGTCATTGAAAAAGGAAAATGGTATGTAGGTAAAGATTTTCCAAAAACCAATTGGAACCTAAGAAAATGGCTGTGGTTACCTAAATTCAAGTTTTTCGGCATAATGAAAATGACCTACTTCAGACATGTAGGAATTTTAAGCGGTGTTGGCGTTGGTGGAGGCTCTTTAGTCTATGCCAATACACTACCTAAACCCAAAGGTAAATTTTACACAACAGGAACTTGGTCTTCACTTGCCAATTGGAAAGAAGAATTAGCACCTCATTATGACACTGCCTTAAAAATGCTTGGTGCTGCTAGAAATCCTAAGTTATTTGATAGCGATTTGGCTTTTGAGAAACTTGCAAAATCTTTGAACAATGATTCTTTTGAGCCAACTGATGTAGCGGTGTTTTTTGGCAAAGCCAATAAAAAATACGAAGACCCTTATTTTGAAGGTGAAGGTCCTGAAAGAGTCGGATGTAACTTCTGTGGAAGATGTATGACAGGTTGTCCCAATAATTCCAAAAACACATTAGATAAAAACTACTTATACTTAGCCCAAAAATTAGGATGTGAAATCATTGCAGAACATGAAGTTGTAGATATTACACATAATGAGAATTCCAAAACTTATGAAGTAACTTATAAAAAATCAACGAGTTATTTTTCTCAAAAGAAAAAAGTAAAAGCTAAAGGAGTTGTAATGTCCGGAGGGGTTCTAGGTACAGTTAGGCTTTTAATGAAACTGAAGCAAAAATCACTTCCTAAATTATCCAATAGATTAGGAGAGTTTGTTCGCACTAATAATGAAGCTTTGATCTTCAACGTAACACAAAACAAAGAAACAGATTATTCCAAAGGTGTCGCAATAGGTTCTATTATTGACGTTGATGAGAATAGTCATCTTGAACCAGTACGATATGGAAAAGGATCAGGATTTTGGCGAATTTTAATGTGGCCAATGGTTACTGAAAAGAATTTCTTTTTGAGAATTTTAAAATTGTTTGCCCTCCCCTTCACTGCTCCAGTTGCTTGGTTCAAAACTTATACTGTAAAAGACTTTGCTCAAAAATCTTCCATATTGCTTTTTATGCAAGATTTAGAAAGCACCATAACTTTTAAGAAAAAATGGTTTAGGATTGGCACAACCGTAACCAAAGGAAAAAACCCTTCAGCATTTATACCTGAGGCTCATGAAATTGCTAGAAAACATGCTAATTTAACTAATGCTAAATCTGTGGTTGTTGCTTCTGAAACATTGTCAGGCATTCCATCTACTGCTCATATTTTAGGAGGATGCGCCATGAGTGATTCTATAGAAACTGGCGTTATCAATAAGGACAATCAAGTATTTGGTTATCCCAATATGTATATTTGCGATGGTTCAATGATAAGTGCTAATCCCGGAGTGAACCCTTCCTTGAGCATAACAGCAATTACAGAATTGGCAATGAGTAAAATTCCAAATAAAATTTAATACTCAATATCCAATCCTAACCTTTCTCTCAATTCTCCTAGCACAGGATTTTTCTCAACCATTTGCAAGAACTTGTCTTTATTGGTGAGGTGTTTTGATTCTGCTACACTTTCATTAATTACAGTTTTCAAATCAATCCCATAATTATTCAACTGTTTTCTTAAAAATCCAAGTAGGGCCGCTTTTGTTGAATTAACCTCTGTTTCTTGAATGTGGTTATCCAATAATAATTCTAATTGAAAATTCTCCTTGATAACAACAGGATTTTTAGTCAATGTGGCATATAAACCTGCTTTTCCTTCTTTTTTTACTGTGTAACAAAATGAATTCCACTTTCCCTGCAATTCTTCTTCCGTAAAAGGTGTTCTAGGCTTTTTAGATAAATCTTCAAAAGTTTCCTCTTCGTCTTCTTTAGCAACTTGTTTTTGTTTAAAAGATAGTGATGATACTAGTTTTCTTTGTCCGAAAGGAACAACCTTTAATGTTTTCGTATCTTTTTTGGGATCTGCATCTGCTTTAACAATTTGATCTACGATACTAACTGTTTCTTCTTGTTTTTCTTCTTCCTTTTTAATCTCTTCTACTTTCTTTTGCACAGGAGCATTAGGAGAAGGAATAGTAACTGGAGGTTTGATTTCTTGTCCTCCAGGAGGTGCAGGCACATGACCTTCAAAGATATTGGGTGCTATTATTTTAAACTCGGATGACCTAGTTTTTTTTTTCGCCCTCTAACGCTGTTAGAGAACTCATTTTCATCAATGCTAACTCAACTAAGAGCCGCTGATTTTTAGAAGTCTTATAGTGTATGTCGCAATCCCCTGCTATGGTGATGGCATCAACCAAAAACTTAGCGTTAGTAACAGCAGATTGCTCACTGTATCGCTTTTTGATATTATCTCCCACCTCCAATAACTTCAAAGTAATTGGATCTTTACAAACTAGTAAATTTCTAAAGTGTCCACCTAGCCCTACAATAAAATGATGCCCATCAAAACCGTTTTCAAGAATTTCGTCAAAAATCAACATCGCTTGATGAATATTATTACTCAGCAATGCTTCAGTTACTTTGAAGTAAAAATCGTAATCTAGAATATTCAAATTCTTTACAACACCCTCGTAGGTAATGTTTTTTTCACAAAAACTTACAATTTGATCGAAGATAGAAAGTGCATCACGCATTGCGCCATCAGCCTTTTCTGCAATAACATGTAATGCATCAGGCTCTGCTGTAATACCTTCTTTTTCAGCAATCCAAGCCAATTGCTTTGCAATATCGCTAATTGTTATTCTATTGAAGTCATAAATCTGACATCTAGATAATATCGTAGGAAGAACTTTATGTTTTTCTGTAGTTGCTAAAATAAATATAGCATAAGGAGGTGGTTCTTCTAATGTTTTCAAAAAAGCATTAAATGCTTGCGAACTTAACATGTGAACCTCATCAATGATATACACCTTGTACTTTCCAGATTGCGGTGGTATTCTCACTTGATCAATAATAACCCTGATGTCATCCACAGAGTTGTTGGAAGCAGCATCTAATTCAAATATATTGAAAGAGTAATCCTCTTCAGATTCCGCTGCTTGTTCATTTATCGCTTTGGCAAAAATCCTAGCACATGTTGTCTTTCCAACTCCTCTTGGCCCACAAAATAAAAATGCTTGTGCTAAATGACCAGAAGTTATGGCATGTTGCATAGTTGTAGTAATATTCTCCTGCCCTACTACACTATCCCAATCATTGGGTCTGTACTTCCTTGCGGATACTATGAATTGTTCTTCTGCCATTGTTTGAGTACAAAAGTAAAATTATGAAGATGCTTTTACAATAAAAAACACCCAATTTTATTAACAATGCTTTAGATTTGTTTTTTGTTTGAGGTTTGGAGTTATACTTTAAATCAAAAACAAAACCCCAACTAATCGCGATGCGCAAAAACTAAAACTTTTATTCCTACTTCGTATCTTTGCCTCATAATTAAAGAAACAATGATCAAAAACATATTAAGCATAACTGCTATTGCAATTTTACTGCTACAATGTGGTACCACTGATGGACCTCACTCCATAGATGAATTAGACAAAGAGTTCAATGAAGCAAATGGTAATACGGATAAAGAAATTGATCAAAATATTACTTTGTCAACTTCACCATATAATATCGGCTTCTATAATGTGGAGAATTTATTTGACACCAAAGATGATCCTTATACAGAGGATGAATGGTTTTTGCCAACTTCAGAAACACAATGGGATGATAAAAAGTATCAAAAGAAACTAAAAGACCTTGCTTCTGTAATTGATGCTATTAATAAAGATGCCGGTGGACCTGATTTAATAGGATTATGTGAAGTTGAAAATAAGCAAGTAGTATTGGAATTAGCAGAACAAAAAGAACTGAATGCCAATCACTACGAAGTTGTTCATTACGAAAGTCCAGACACAAGAGGTATTGATGTAGCAGCCATGTATAATCCTGAAAAATTTGAATTATTGGAAAGCAGAAGCATTCAAGTAGATATGCCTGAAGATCCAGCTGTAAAAACTAGAGACATCCTATTTTGCAAATTCACCGTATTGGACTCTCAAGACAATATTTATTTCTATGTGAATCATTGGTCATCGAGAAGAAAGGGAGAAAATGAAACATTCTACAAACGTAAAAATTGTGCCATGACCCTATTGAATGATATTGAGTCTAACATCCCCAATTGGCAGGATGAGAAAATAATTATTGTTGGCGATATGAACGATTATCCTGACAACAAAAGTGTTTATGAAGTATTAGGAGCCAAAGAAATGGATGCCAATTCTTCTTTCGTGAATTTGCAATACGCCAATCACAAAAATGGATTGGGAACATACAACTACCAAGGAGAATGGGGATGTTTGGATAATGTAATAGTAACCAAGCCTATTCAAAATCAGTTGATTTCCAAAGAAGCGCAAATTTACCGTGAAGACTGGATTTTATTCAAACCTGGTACCAAAAGTGAAACACCAAATAAAACTTATGGTGGTACTAACTATTATGGAGGTTATTCGGATCATTTGCCTGTTTGGTTTGAAGTAGAATTGTAATTATGAATTTCAGAAGTTTACTTTTTCTCATCTTCACCTATATCCTTACTTCTTGCAGTAGTAAAGACAATAAAAATGAATCCACTACTCATGTCAATAATCCAATTGTAACCAACCAAGAAGACACCTTAGGTAGTAAATTAAAAGAAATTGAAAATTTGATTAAATCTAACGATCTGAAAATTGAGGAATTAGAAAATTAAGAATGTCGCGTTGCAAACGAGGAGAATCAAGTTGAGCGTTTGTAACACTCGTTTCAAATCAATCATACAACAGCACTTTCAATTTAGGATTAAGCGTTTCAGACGCTTCCAATAAATTTGGCAAATAATTATCCAATCCAGCCACAAAAACATCTTCGAAGAAACCTTGTGTTCGTTCATTCAACTTTCCTTTTGGAAAATAAGTTGCTCTTAATTTTAGAATTCTATCAATACCAACCTCTTCCCTAGTTTTTGTATCGCGATACACTCTTGTTTCTAATCTTTTGATAAACTTGTCTACCCTAGCCTTTTCTGCTTCCAGCATTGGCGCATGATTCTTTATCAATTGATTAGTTTTATTTTCCAATGCAGTAAATAGTTCTTGCAATTGCTTTTTCTCATCAGCATAATCAATCACTGGTTGGCCATTTAATTCAATGAACTTTTTAATCAATAATTCTTCCTTTAAACCAAGGTCTGTAAAAGTTAACTGATATTCATCCAACAAAACTTTATCCGCCTTTTTCAACCATGTAAAACTATCTCGCAATACTAATAATGGAAAAGTCGTTTTATGATGATCAAAATTAGATTTTAATTGTAACCAATAAGCCAATTCTCCTGGACCACCTATGTAAGCCAAATTAGGTAAGATAGATTCTTCATACAAAGGTCTTAAAATAGCATTAGGACTTATTTTCTCAGGTTCCTCATCCAGAAGCTGAAGCATTTCAGTTTCAGAAAAAAACAAAGTAGAATTAAGAACAGCGTATCCTGTTTCTGTTTTAACAATACGTTCACGAATACCATCCTCAATATAAAAAAGGTTTATATTTCTAGGCTCCACCTGAATATGGTAATCAAGATGAGTAAGTTTCTCATTGGTCTCTACAATATTGTGAAAAGAAGATTGATGGAGTAGTTCATCCTTCACTTTAGAGGCATACATGGATTTTAAACTTTTATCATCACCATCAATAATAATCAAATCATTGCCAAATAAAACTTGAACCCAGTATCTTGTTGCGGCATTCCAATTTTTAGTTTTAAATGCTTCCTCAAAGATGGCTATCAACTTTAAAGCATCTTTAGAAGTTCCTAGTAAAGATTTAAATTCAACTAATGCATCTTCAAAAACAGTATTAGATAATCTACCTACTGGTCCAGTCGCTTCACTTTTGGAATAAATCTTTTTACCAAATTGATTTAAACTATTTATTTCATCGTAATCATGATCTTCAGATGCCAACCAAAAAATTGGTAATACTTTGTTTCCTGGAAATTTAGCCGACAAATCTTTGGCCAATTTAATTATAGAAACAATTTTATGGATAAAATATTTTGGACCTCCAAATAAAGCAAGTTGGTGCCCAGTAGTTACAGTAAATGTATTCTCATCTAATAATTCTTCTACTATTTCCGGAACAGTTAGATTTTCATCTTCATATTGATTTTTTAATGCTTTTACCAACGTTGCTCGTTGATTTGCGTCAAAACTTACTTTACTAAATTGTTTCTCAAATGACGCTAAAGAAGGAAAATCAGTAATAAATTCTTTCAATTTATCATCTTTTGCCAAATAGTCTTTCATTAGTTGCGAAAAACCAATTTGGGGAATATAAAAACAGTCATACTTTTCCATCATCGCAAAAATATATTAATTTCACCTAACAATGGAACCAAAACAGCAACTAAAAAAAGATAAGATTAAAAACCTATTAAAAACATTAGGACCCGGAATTCTTTTCGCGTCCACTTGTATCGGTGTGTCACACTTAGTTCAATCTACTCAAGCAGGCGCTAGTTATGGATTATCTTTACTATGGGTAGTCATACTTGCTAACGTTTTAAAATATCCCTTTTTTGAATATGGTGCAAGATATGCCAATGCCACCGGAGAAAGTTTACTAGATGGCTATAAAAAATTGGGAAATTGGGCGCTTTACCTCTACATTCTCATAACATTAGCAACCATGTTTTTTGTAACCGCTACAGTAGGAAATGTAACTGCAGGCTTTATGCAAAATCTTTTTGGATTCTCATCTTTACTGTATACCAATATTGGGTTATTTCTAATTTGTGGCATCATACTCGTAGTTGGAAAATTTAAAATTCTTGATTCATTGATCAAAATAATTGGAATTGTTTTATTGATCAGTACCATTGCGGCATTTTGTGCTGCTTTATTTCAAGGCCCCAAAGGAGATACACCGCTTTTCAGTGGAGAAATGTTTCCACAAACAATTTTCTTTATCGCACTGATGGGTTGGATGCCCACAGCGGTAGACTTAAGTGCTTGGTCTAGTTTGTGGACAGTAGAACGTATAAAAACTACAGGCTACCACCCTACCCTAAAGGAAACATTATTTGATTTTAATTTTGGCTACATAGCCTCTATCATTCTAGCAGTTTGTTTCGTTACAATGGGTGCTTTTATCATCTACGGAACAGACACAAAAATGGCCGAAGGAGCTGCGGCATTCAGCAATGATGTTGTTAATTTATACTCAGAAACTTTAGGATCTTGGTCTTATCTAATAATTGCGGCTGCAGCATTTAGCATTATGTTTGGAACTGCTATCGCTGTGTTTGATGGTTATGGAAGAGCCATGACCAAATCCATTGAATTATCCATTAAACCTAAAAACTTCAACGACACAAAATACTATAGAGTTGTTACAGTAATAACTATGATAGGTGCTTTTCTTGTGATTTTATTTTTTCAAGATTCATTTAAAGCATTAGTCACATTCACTACGGTATTTTCATTAATAGTTGCTCCAATTATAGCCATATTAAATACCATACTCGTACAAAAGAAAAGAATTGGAGATAAAGCCCCTAAATTATGGATGCGCATTCTATCATATTTGGGAATAATATACTTAATCATATTTAGTATTTACGCAGTAATACTAATATCAAAACCTTAATTATGTCAGAAAATAAAGAAATACATTTCACCTTAATTGGCGCAGGTATCATGAGTGCCACCTTAGGTGTTATCCTAAAAGAACTAATGCCCTTTGCTAAATTGACCATCTATGAAAGATTGGATAAAGTAGGTGCAGAAAGTTCCAATGCTTGGAACAATGCAGGTACTGGTCATTCAGCTTTCTGTGAATTGAATTATACACCAAGAAAAGAAGATGGTAAAATTGATTTAAGTAAAGCATTGAAAATAGCTACTGCATTTGAAGAATCAAAACAATTTTGGTCTACGTTAGTTCAAAGAGGAGCCATACAATCTGACGTACCTTTTATCAATGATATAGATCACATGAGTTTTGTGTGGGGAGATGAAAATGTACAATTTCTAAAAGAAAGACATGAGCAGATGACCCAATATGCAATGTTTGAGGAGATGCTTTACTCCGAAGACCATGACCAATTGAAAGAGTGGATTCCTCTGATTATGAAAGACAGAGATCCTACTCAAAAAATTGCAGCAACTAGAATGGCTATAGGAACAGATGTAAACTTTGGGGCCATTACTAGAGGAATGATAAAATATTTGGAATCTTTGGACGGAGTAAAATTATATTGTTCAAATGAAATTCAAGACATTACAAGAACAGAAGACGACAGATGGAAAATAGAAGTTACTAATCTTGAAACGGAGAAAGATTACGAAGTAATGAGCGACTTTGTTTTCATTGGTGCTGGTGGCGCTACTATACCACTTTTGGAAAAAACTGACATTCCTGAAAGTGAAGGATATGGAGGATTTCCTGTGAGTGGGCAATTTCTGCAATGCACAAACCCTGAAATTATCAAACAACATGAAGCCAAGGTATACGGCATGGCAGAAGTAGGTGCTCCGCCAATGTCTGTCCCGCATCTAGATACCAGAATCATAGACGGAAAAAGAACATTATTATTTGGTCCTTATGCTGGGTTTTCTACTAAATTCCTGAAAAATGGATCCTATTTTGATTTACCTCTTTCCATAGATTCTCATAACATATGGCCGCTTATTGCCGCTGGGTTTAAGAATTATAAACTGACCAAATACCTCGTTACGCAAGTAATTCAATCTGATGAAGATAGAATGGAAGCGTTGAGAAAATATTTCCCTGACGCAGAAGACAAAGATTGGAAACTACAAACGGCAGGACAACGAGTACAGATTATCAAAAAGGATAAGGAAGATGGAGGTAAACTTCAATTTGGAACTGAAGTGGTAACTAGTGAAGATGGTTCATTGGCTGCATTGCTTGGAGCATCACCCGGTGCTAGTACTTCTGTATCTATTATGATGGATGTCATAGAAAAATGTTTTCCAGAACAATTAGCTACAGAAGAATGGCAAAATAAAGTCAAACAATTAATTCCAACTTACGGTAAATCTTTAGTAAAAGATGGAGAATTATGTAAAAAAACTAGAGATAAAACCACAAAAATTCTTAAACTTGAAGAAATTGAATAATTTAAGATAAAAACCACTGAAAAACTATCCCAACAACTTTTCATGCCAGAGTCTGTTAATCATAATACTTACAAAGAGCATAAGAAATACTTATTAGCTGTAAGATTATCCATTCTTGTTTCAGGTGTTTTCACCATACTTACATTTGCGCATATGCAAGGAATTCTAAGCAATGCTATCATGATGTCTACTGTTGCTTTATCCTCAATTGCTAGTTTGATTTATGTACTTAAAACTAAGAATTACATACCTGTTTTATACATTATCTCAGCGAGTGGTGTAATTCTGCCAAGTCTAAGCATTATATTTCTTAATGAGTTGACACATTATACTGAATGGATTTGGATGTGTTGTGCAATACTACTAGCATTTTTAGGCACCAATACAGTTTACGGTTTTTTACTTGTATTTATTACTATTGCTTCTTCAAGTTACTTCGTTTATTTTGGTGTCAATAATAACATAGAGTTAACCACAGAAAGAAACACTATTCAATTAATAGCACTAAATATTGAATTTATTGGCGCATTTGGCTGTGGCGCTTATTTACTATATCTTTTTCATGATTTCTATACCCGTTCTGATTCAGAATTAATGCTAATTAATGCTAATTTGACGGAGAAAAATAATAAAATAATGCAACAAGATGAGGAAAAAACTATTCTTGTAAAAGAAATTCACCATCGTGTCAAAAACAACTTACAAATCATTACTAGTCTATTGAGGATGCAAAGTAATGAAGTGAATAATAATGAGACTAAAAAACAATTTAATGATGCTATAAACCGAGTGATGGCAATGTCATTAATTCATCAAAAATTATATCAAGAAAATACATTAGCCCAAATTGAATTAAAAAACTATTTAAATCAATTGATAAATGAATTACTGAATACCTACAATCTGGAAAAAGAAGTAAAGTCTAATGTTATTGTAGAGGTCAGTAAAATTGGATTAAAATCAATCGTTCCTATTGGATTATTACTAAATGAATTAGTCTCTAACTCATTGGAACATGGTTTTAAAAACGATTCCAAAGGTGAAATTCACATTTTAGTCAGAGAGGAAGGAGACGATATCTTATTAACCTATTCGGATAATGGTACCTGGAAAGATATAGCGAACTCTAACAAAAGTAACTTTGGACTAGAATTAATTGAATTACTTACCGAACAACTAGAAGGAAGTAAAGATTTTTCTAGTAACGAAAACGGTACATTCTACAATTTTAGATTAAAAAACTTGGATCATTAGTTCCCACTAAAAATGACATATTCAGAGATAGTTAATACACACCTATTGGCAATTAAAACAATGTTCCTCTTTGAAAAAAAACTAAACACAGTAAAGAAATAACTCATCATTTCCATACAGCATCAAATTCATCCTTTTAAACTTAACTAGGACATTCTTGAAATTATTCACATGTCGTATTCATCCAATTATTTTCTCATTTGCCTAAGAAGATAGTACGGTATAATGAAGTGCGGTACTCTAACCAAAAACTCTAAGAAATATTGATCCATCCAATGCAAAAACATTCCTTCAGCATAAGAAGTATAGACCCTTGCTGCGGTTGTCAATACTCCCCAAACAATGCCATACCATAAGTTTATAATAATTATAGAATTCAATATCCTGTTCGGTTTCAAATAATAATTAGCAAACAGCCCTAACATTACAATCAAAGCAAATATAAAATCCATCACGCCAATTCCTACCAAAACAGAACGCGCAACATCTTCGGTTATACCAAACCCCACAATCATCATATCAGCAAAATGACCTGGTTGCGGATAATAGCCATAAGCATATAAACCATGACACAAATATGTTATAGCAATAGCAATAGATCCCATCATGAAAACTTGATTAGATTTTCTACGATATTCCCACATAAAAAGCAAAGGAGTGACTAATTGAGCTGAATGTTCGAAAAACATACCATATTGCACTAAGTTTTTTCCATATAAGAATCCATAAAAAACCAATAAAAGAAGAAGTGTTGATGCATAAATAAACCCCTTCAGTTTGTGTAATTTTTCGTAAAACAAAATAATAATTGCTGTAATAAAAAATATTACGCCAACAACATCTGAAAAATAAGACAGCAAACTTTCGTAGAAATGGTCATTATAAATATCCTTTAGTGGTCTATCAATAAAATTAGAATACCATCCTCCAAATCCTTGTGGGTCATAAAATATATTTCTAAATGGACCTCCCCATCTAATATGCTGATATGACCTACCAACCAACATTAATATAGCGCTATATCTTAATAGATTAATCATTCACAAATAATTAACATCGTGGAATAAAAAGTTAATTTATATTTCCTATTTTTGTACAAATCGTTCGTCAAAAGTAAAACTATATTAAAAATGACACAAAGGATACTCTCGTTAATTACAATTTTTTGCACTTTTTATTCGATTCAAGCAGCAACACTTAGATACCGATTATCCTTGCGAGATGATCCATCAACAAGTGTAGTGATTGGTTGGGAACAAGACGGTGGTTCCGGTACTACTGTGTATTATGGCACCACAGATTTTGGACAAAACTGGGCTTCTTATCCCAATACTCATACTCCTGACAGAACGGTAACAGCATCAGGGATGGATAATAGTTTTGCGAGATTAACAGGACTAACACCTAATACCGCTTATTATTTTGTTATAAAAGATAGCGATGGTGTTTCGCCAAGATTTTGGTTTAAGACTACGCCAATGGGTAATGCAGAACCAATCTCTGTTGTAGCAGGAGGAGATAGTCGTGCCTATTTAGATGATAGTCCTAGAGAAGCAGCAAACTTAATGGTGTCTAAGTTAAGACCTGATTTAGTTATGTTTGGAGGTGATTACACTTGGCTAAGTACTGCGTTAGAATGGAAAGGATGGATGGACGATTGGCAAATCACTACTACCGCAGATGGAAAAATGGTTCCAACTTTATGGGAAAGAGGTAATCACGAGTTATCAAGTGGCATTGTATATGACTTATTTGATGTACCAAGTGCAGATGAATATTATGCAATAAGCATTGGAGGTGATTTTATTAGAATGTATACATTGAATACCGAAATTTCTGTAGCAGGTAATCAGACCACTTGGTTAGAAAATGACCTTTCTACCAATTATGATAATCACGACTGGAACATTGTGCAATACCATACATGTATGCGTCCACACACCACTGAAAAAAGTAACGGTGATGCTCAATACAATGCTTGGGCTAGTTTATTTCATCAATACAGAGTTCAACTCATAGTGGAAAGTGACGCACATGACGTTAAAACAACATGGCCAGTAAAACCTAGTACAGGTCCTAATAGTGAAGACGGATTTGAATTGGATACAATTAGTGGTTCTGTGTACATTGGTGAAGGATGCTGGGGAGCACCTTTAAGAAGTAATAATTGGAACAAAAACTGGACGAGAAACTCAGGTAGTTTTAATAGTTTTCATTGGCTTAAAATTGGTAGAGATACTATTGAAATAAGAACCATAGCAACAGATAATGCTAGTTCCGTAGGGAGTGTTACGGATGCTGATAAATTCACTCCTCCTGCCGGAATTGATATTTGGAATCCATCTAATGGAGATGTTGTCTATATTCTAAATCAAAAATATTTGGAAAGACCAATTGTGGACTTGACCTACCCATTTCATCAACAATTTTTTGCACAACCACAAAATGTTACCATCACCGCTGATGCTTCATCTTTAAATAGTACCATTCAAGAAGTTAAATTCTATGTCAATGATGTGTACATAGGTAATGACCTTAATGCACCTTATGAATATAATTGGGCTATCCCAGTAGATGGAGAATTTGTTATCACCGCTTGGGCAGTTGATGCAACTGGTTGGCACAATGTTTCAGATGAGGTAAAAATTTATGCAGGGGATATTGAAATCGTGGTTCCTTTAGAAACAAATGACGATGATGCTGAGGAAAAAAAGGATGATGGCTCTGTAGATTTAAGTAGTACTGATATTGAAATGGCAATTGAAGAATGGGTATGGCCCTTATCTGATGAAGCACAATGGTGTGGATTTAGATTCAATGGTGTTGAAATTCCGCAAGGAGCGAACATAACAAACGCTTACATTCAGTTTACCGCTGATGAAAATCAATCATCTACCGCTAATTTATTAATTCATGGAGAAGCTTCTGATAATTCTGCTCCATTTACAAGTTCAAACAACAATCTTTCCAATAGAACAAGAACTAATACACAGATAAATTGGGCTGCTCCAAGTTGGTCAAACAACGCAGCAACACAAAATGAACAAACAGTTGATATTAGTGCTATTTTGACTGAAATCACTAGTAGAAGTGGATGGCAAATGGGGAATGCATTAACCATCCTAATTGAAGGTTCTGGAACTAGAAGTGCATATTCTAGAGATGAAGATGCTTCAAAATCGGCAAAACTTCATGTTAAGTATAATTTCAATAGTCTTTCTGATAATAAGATTGAGCAGGAAACAAACATCTCAATTTATCCAAACCCAGCAAATGATTTTGTAAATATTCAATTAAATAATGAAGAAAAGTACTCTCTAAAAATCTATAATTTAGAAGGTAAATTAGTACTTTCTAAATCTGAATTAATAGGAGTAACAAAAATTAATCTGAATCAAAATCAAATAAAACCGGGTGTATATATTTTTAAAATTAATAACCACACTCAAAAAGTAATCATTCAATAATTATGAAAAAAACACTACTAGCATTATTTATGGTTGTTGGCGTTGCAAGTCAGGCTCAACAGGAAGATTTTTTTAGACAAAAAAATCTAGCAGAACTATACCCATTTTATCACGGAGTAGCTTCTGGTGATCCACTTAGTGATGCCGTTATGCTATGGACAAGAGTTACAGATGACACATTATCCGTAGATAGTGTTGCGGTAGAATGGCGAATCGCTACAGATACTAGTATGTCCAATATTGTTAATTCAGGAATTGGTTACGCTGCTTCTAGTAGAGATTGGACTATGAAAGTTGATGCTACAGGATTACAACCTAACACTTGGTATTATTATGACTTTAAAACGTTTGATAAATATTCGTTAAGAGGAAGAACTAAAACCGCACCAGTAGGTGACATTGATAGTTTAAGATTTGGAGTTGTTTCTTGTGCCAATTATGAGCATGGTTATTTTTCTCCATATAGACATTTGATGGATAGAAATGATATTGACTGTATTTTACATTTAGGAGATTATATCTATGAATATGAAGTAGGAGGATATTCTGCAAATATAAGCGGAAGATCTAATGAGCCTACGAATGAAATTATAACACTAGAAGATTATAGAATAAGACATTCTCATTACAAATTAGATGATGATTTGAGATTACTTCATCAACAATATCCATTTATCAATATTTGGGATGATCACGAAAGCGCAAATGACTCTTATAAAGATGGTGCCGACAATCACGACCCAGCAACTGAGGGACTTTGGGTAGATAGAAAAAACAACTCAGCTCAAGCATACCACGAATGGTTGCCAATAAGATCTCCACAACCAGGATCTAGCCGTATATATAGAGCTTTTGAATTTGGTGACTTAATTAACTTACCGATGGTGGATACTAGAATTGAAGCTCGTGATGAGCAAGCTGGATCTGCAGAAACCAATGACCCTACAAGAACATTATTAGGACCTAATCAATTTGCATGGCTAACAAATAACTTAGGTACTTCTACAAAGCAATGGAATATCTTAGGAAACCAAGTTATGATCGCTCCTTTAGAATTGGCTGGTACTGTTCTAAACTATGATCAATGGGATGGCTATAATTATGAAAGAGAGCAATTATTAAACTATGTAGTCAATAACAATGTCAATAATTTTGTTGTCCTGACAGGTGATATTCATACTTCATGGGTGAATGATATTCCAATGAGCAACTATGATGAAAGCAACTGTACTGGCTCTGCAGGTGTTGAATTTGTGGTAACCTCTGTGACTTCAACAAGTTTTCTAACTTTTAATGTTCCTGATTTTTTAATTCAATCCTCAAACTCTCATAATCATTATTTCAATCTTGCAAAAAGAGGATATGGTATTCTAGATGTAAACAAACAGCGTGTACAATTTGATTATTACTACATGGATGACATCGAAGATCCCAATTCAGGACAATATTTTGCAGAAGGATATTATGTAAATAATAACGAAAAATGTGCACAACAAGCGAGTGGTTACTCTGTAAAACCGGGTCCACTACCAATACAAGCACCTGCTCTTCCAATTTCATTGGATGTTGGAATTGATGAATTAAACTACGAAGATTTTGTTGTTTTTGGTGTTTATCCAAATCCTGCAAATGATGACGTAACTTTCCAAATTTATATGGACCACCCTGGTGACCTAGAAATTAGTGTATATGACCTTCAAGGAAGAGTTGTTTTCTCAGATCAAATGAGCAACCTTACCAAAGGACTTAACTATGCTAAACTTAACATTAGTACTTTGGCTCAAGGAACATATAGTTTTGTAATCAAATCAGAAACAAACATTGCAACCAAAGCAGTTATAAAATCGAAATAATATATTTCAATAAAAAAAAGGTCCAATTATATAATTGGACCTTTTTTTTTGCTTTAATTGTAAGGAATTTGCTTAACCTCCTACTAACCTATATAAATTACTACAGCAAAATAATCATATGAAAATAGATAGCAACTTCTTTTCCAACTTACCCGATTTTAATACTTATTATAATCACATTCTTCAATTATTTAATGAAGGAAAGACTACTGGACCTAATCAGAGTGAAGCAATGCTCAACTACACCAAGTTAAGTCTAGCTAGAACAAAAAGAGGTTTAAAAACTTTTAAATGTTCAGCGGAATTATTAGATGCGGCAAAAAACTCTTCAAAAAAGAACTGGCTTGTAATTACTGAAGCATGGTGCGGTGATGCAGGAAATATCATTCCTTTATTTCATCTACTCGCAGAACAAACACCAGATGTTACACTAAAAATTATGATAAGAGATGAGCATCCTATCATGATGGAAAACTACTTAACTAATGGAGCCAAATCAATTCCTATTTTTGTAGCCTATGATGACGAGTTCACACCAGTTCAACATTGGGGACCAAGACCTAAACCTGCTCAAGACTTGGTGATGAGTAATAAGGTAAATCCTCAAATGTCATATGAAGATTTTGCCATATCTCTTCAAAAATGGTATCAAGAAGATAAAACCGAAACGCTTCAAAAGGAAATTACAGAGTATCTTAGATAATTGGTTTGATTATTGTATAAATCAGCCTATGAAAAACTTACTTATTCTTTGTGTATCTCTACTCTCATTTCATACAATAGTGGCTCAACAAATAACATCCAAAGACAAATGGGGCGACAAATTAGCTTTTATAGATGGTAATACCTTAAAAGCCAATGATAGATGGGGCGACAATCTTTATTATTTTGATGGAGAAACTATTCGTATTCAAGATAAATGGGGAGAAAAAATCTATTACTTTGATGGAAACACTGTGAAATCCGAAGATAGATGGGGAAGTGATTTATACTACTTTGATGAAAATACCATTAGAGCTAAGGATAAGTGGGGAGAAAAAATGTACTACATAGATGGTAAAACCATACGTTCTAAAGACAAATGGGGTGAAGAACTTTACTACTTTGAAGGTATTCCAGAAAAATGGGCTATTATCTGCCTAATAAGGTAAATCAAAAGGGGAAGAAAACAGGTATTAAGAAAGTTGCTAAAATCCAGAAGATAATATTCAATAAAGTTCCTACTCTAATGAAATCCATGAATTTATACTGCCCTGCAGAATACACCATAGCGTTGGTTTGATAACCAATGGGCGTCATAAAACTAGCAGAAGCACTCATCATAACAGCAATGACAAAAGGCATATAACTAACACCTAGACTAGAGGCTATTACAATTGCTATCGGAGTCATCAAAGCTGCAGTTGCATTGTTTGACATCACTTCAGTGAGCAATGAAGTACAGATATAAATTCCTGAAAGTATCGCAATACTCCCAAGGCTAGCTAACTCCCCAGTAAACAAATTTGCAATAACAATATCCAATCCCGAATTTTTCATTGCCACACCAATACTTAATGCACCAACAAGCAAAAATATTACCTGCCAATTGATTGCTTGATACATCTCTTTCATATTGATTACTTTAGAAAGTATAATGGCAACAACTCCTATTAAAGAAGCAATCATGATTGGTAAAATATTCAATGACGCAATTACCACAACACCTATGACAATAGCCATAACTAATCCAAATTTTCTTGGACTAAAATCCAAAAATCCTTCTTCACTTAGCAGTACAAAAGGTGCGTTTTGTGTACTTTCTATTTTCTTTAATTCTAAAACGTAGTGATTTTTAACTTCTGCTAGGATAACATCACCAGACTTCAGAACTGTGTCATACAATTTTTGATCTTTAATTTCCTCTCTTTGTTTTACCGCTAAAGGAATTGCTCTTAATTTTCTTCTAAAATCAATTTCTTTCAGTGTTTGTCCCTCATAATCACTGTTTGCTGTAATCACCATTTCCACCAATGTAGTTTCTACACTTTTTAAATCAGCTCTACTAATTTTTATGGTAGACTTACTTCCGGACTTCTCCTTATCTTTAAGTTCTTTGATTTTATTCACATTACACTGAACCTTAAGCACATCTTTTTCATGCAAAATAAAATCTCCAGCGGGAAGTGTAAAATGATCATCCCCTCTCCTAACCTCTATAATATCCATCTCCAATTCCCTTACCCAATCAGAGTCCATAATTCTTTTTCCTACAGAAACATGTCCTACTTCAAGTTTTATTTCGGTGATATAATCCTTTACATCATATCTATCATTTATTTTTTTGATGGTTCTTGTAGGAAGTAATTTTATCCCAATTATCAATATATAAAATAGACCAACAATAAGAAAAATAACACCAAGGTGAGAGAAACTAAACATTTGAAAACCTTCCAATCCCTCTTGCCTTAAAATACCGTCTACAAGAATATTTGTGGATGAGCCTAACAACGTACACATCCCTCCTAGAATAGAAGCAAATGATAGCGGTATCAACATAGAAGCGGGATTCCTACCAGAAGCATTAGCAATTTTAATAACCACAGGAATAAACACAGCTACAACGGGAGTGTTATTCACAAAGGCAGAAATAACAGCAACTAAAAGCATCATTAACAACATGCCTTTTAAATAATGTTCTCGAAAAATAGTCGATAATTTAGATGCAGCAAATTGCAAGGCTCCAGTTTTAAGTACTGCTGCGCTAATAACAAACATAAACAGAACTGTCAACGTTGCACTATTACTAAAACCTGCCACACCTTCCTCAGGAGAAAGAACCCCCGTAACAACTAGTGAAGCTACAATCAATAATGCCACTAGATCAATAGAAAGCCACTCAGTAACAAACAGGATAATCGCACCTAAGACAACACACAAAGTTATAACAGCAGTAACACCCATTGTATTATTTTGAACAAATATATGAATAAACTCTAC
>JBFHGR010000043.1:0-26097 GCA_041583015.1 Parvicella sp.
CACTCAACCTATTCAAATATTGAATAATTAAAGGATCAACATTTGCTTCATCAGATAATTCAATAACTAATCTTTCACATCTTCTACATACACATCTTGCAAGATGGCAATATGAAACTGTAGTATGACCGCCTGGTAAAGTGAACTTTGTCATAGCTGGCAATGATTCATCCATTTTATCAATTTCTGATTCTAATAACTCAATATCCTTACTCTCAATATGCGGCATTTTTAACTTTGGCTTATCTGGGTCAGCAGCTAATTGAGCGCCTAGTGTGAAGATTCTATCCTGAATTTCACTAAGAATTGTTTTATAATGATTGTCAATATCTTGATCTCGAATTAAGCCAATCCATGAGTTTAATTCATCACTAGTACCGTAGGCATTAATTCTAAGGTTGTATTTTTTTACACGTTTCCCTCCGAATAATGAAGTTTCGCCTTTATCTCCTGTTTTTGTATATACTTTCATTTATTTTACCATTTTACGATTGTTTGACAAACGATTTTACGATTTCTAAATTAGTAAATAACATAACCAATTTCCCGTAAAACCAAATTACCCCTTCCTAAAAGTCCACCGGAAGCCCTAAAGTGAGCAAAGCGAACGACCTAAAACGCAGCGCACTACTCCCCAAACTCGTCTACAATACCATCCAAAATTTCTAGTAATTCTTTGTGAGTTTCTAAAGTAACTAATTTTGTTCTAACAGGTTTGAAGTTTTCGATACCTTTAAAATAATTAGTGTAATGTCTTCTCATTTCTACAATTCCTAATTTTTCACCTTTCCATTCTACGGAGAAATTCAAATGTTCTTTTGTTACATTAACTCTTTCTTGCAGAGATGCAGGTGCCATTTCAGTACCATGTTTAATAAAGTGTTTCACTTCATTGAAAAACCAAGGATTTCCAATGCTTGCTCTTCCTATCATAATGCCATCCACACCATAACGTTGTTTGTATTCAACCGCTTTTTGAGGTGTGTTAATGTCTCCGTTTCCAAATACAGGGATATGTAACCTTGGGTTATTTTTGGTTTCAGCAATCAAACTCCAATCAGCATCACCTTTATACATTTGTTTTCTTGTTCTGCCATGAATGGATATGGCTTTGATGCCAACATCTTGTAATCTTTCAGCAACCTCTACTATATATTTAGTATTGTCATCCCATCCAAGTCTTGTTTTTACGGTAACCGGAAGTTTTGTACTTTTTACAATTTCAGCAGTCATGCTCACCATTTTAGGTATGTCTTGTAGGATCCCTACACCAGAACCTTTGCAAGCAACCTTTTTTACAGGACAGCCGTAGTTGATATCGATGATATCTGGATTTGCTGCTTCGCATATTTCTGCAGATTGACGCATCGAATCAATGTTGTTACCAAAAATTTGAATGCCTAAAGGGCGTTCATATTCAAAAAAATCTAATTTTTGAACACTTTTTGCCGCATCTCGAATTAAACCTTCCGAAGAGATAAACTCCGTATACATGAGGTCTGCACCATACTTTTTGCACAATGCTCTAAATGGCGGGTCTGATACATCCTCCATCGGAGCAAGTAAAAGTGGAAAATCTCCTAATTCTATGTTGTCTATCTTTACCAAAAGTGTAATTTTGAACAGCAAAATTAACCAACCTTTTGAAAAACGGCTTACTACAACACTTAAAACCTAGAGAAAAACTGATTTATTTTTTCGCTCTACTTCTTTTGGGATGGTTTTTATCCCAAATGGTGAGTATAATATTGTGTCAGACTGTTTTTGATATTGATATCACAGATTATGACTTTAGGGATTTCTCTAGAATAGATGTGATTAGGTTGAATAAAATTCTCAATCTGGTTTCTCATATTTTTATGTTTATGGTGCCTGCATACCTATTTGTGCGGTTAGTTAGTTTTGATTTTAATGAATTTATTTTGAATAAAAAGCCGGCTCATGAAGTTTGGATAGCGCTTCCTTTTTTATTTATAGGTCTTACAGTTTTCAATGAACTATTATCAATTTTAAATCATGCAATAGATTTCTCCTTTGTGTCTAAAGAGTTTCAGGAATCTTTAGAATATGAACAAGCGCTAAGAACAAAAGCAATTTATGCATACGTAGGAACAACATGGAAAAGTTTTTTCACAAATTTGATTTTACTAGCATTGATACCTGCTTTAGGTGAGGAATTGACGTTTAGAGGAGTCTTACAGCATTTGTTGAGTAAGACAACAGGTAATGTATATTGGGGTGTAGTGATTTCAGCTTTTATTTTTGCTTTTATACATTTTCAACCGTTTAATTTCTTGCCGATTTTTGCTTTAGGCCTTTGTTATGGATTCATTCTCTTGTATTCTGGAAGTATTTGGGTGACTATTATTTTACATTTTGCTAACAATGCACTTTCCATTGGTTTTATGCATTTGAGTAGGTATTATGGATGGGATGTAGGTACTACATTGGGCATTGATTTGATTGCGTTAGTTATCTCTGGTGGCGTATTATATTTCTGGGTAAAAAAATACCCACACATGTCTAGGTGGAATGAAACCAAGGGGAATTACCTCAGATGATTTAATAGTTTTAGAAAGTATCTCTTGAATTGACTATCTTATAGAGCATTAACCTATCGTAAAAGTTTTGAGGATCTCTGTAATACATTTTGAATATGTATTCATTTTCAGTATCAAAATGTGAACCTTCAAACATTTCAAAATTTGCTTCACCATCATCTGGTACGAATATGTAGTTGTAATTATAATATCCTTGCTTTAGATATATTTTAGTGAAATATGTTTTTGCAGATTTATCGTATTTTAATTTGTATTCTTTTTTGATTTCATTATCAGTTAACTCACCAAATAGATAAACGTCTCCATCGGTTTTTTGTACTTCACATGGTAAAGAAAAGTGCGTCATTACATATTGACTTTCGAGGTTATAATTGTTGCCGGTAAGATTTTTGATGATGTATCTCCCGTTAATGTCCTCATATTGTAAGTATTTTAGGAATCTTCTATCTATGTCTTGAAGAACTACCCCATGAAGTGTATCGTTTATGTATTCAAAATGTCTGATATGTGCAGTTTTTTGAAGATGCGTAGTTAAATCCAAATGCCTAAATTCGTTACCGCCTTCAAACACATTTTCTTCATCATAATTATATACCAATTGATTTTCCTTTACAAAGTTTGGTTCTAAACCTTTGCAGATATTATCTGGTCGATGATTTTGGGAAATTTCAATATGTATGTTAGAATAAGGATTTGTGATTTCTTGAGGGTCAAAAAATGCAGTGAAGTCAACTTCTTGTTTGTAATATCTATCATCTACATTGCTGGGGTATTTTACATTAGCTTCTAATTCAAAAGCATTTTCTGTAACGTAGAATTTTCTGGTTATAACTGGTTGTTCCGGATTATTTTCTTCGTAAATCAACATGATATAGTTGCCAGATTTTTTTAATGATATAAGGTTGTTGGGGAATAAAATTGCATAATTTGTGTAATTCTGTTGTGAATTAAAGGAATTCTCGAAGTATTCTACGTAGTTATCGTTAAAGCCTTCTAGATATTCCATCTCATTTAAAGAACTCTTGTTCCAATCTTTATCACAGTGAATGATTTTATATTGATAATTGGTGAAGTTGTCGTCTAAAACATCCCATCGCATTTCTAATTGTTCTCCCGAACCTAGTTCAATTACCGGGTCACCTAGTTCCCAATCTTTTTTGTACAACCTAACAGTTTTTATATTGTCTACGTATGTTTTGTTGGTGAATTGAATATCATTTTCATCAAAATAATTTTCAGAAGGAATTTCCTCTTCATCTAAATTTAAATTTTTGGAATAATTTTCAGAAGAATTGCTTGTGGCAGAATTTAGTTTTGGAGCACATCGAATGACGAATAGCATCGATATAACTATGAATACTGTAGATATTTGTGTGGAAGTCTTATTTAAAATCATTCTAAATTATGTTATTACATGATAGAAAAGCAATGTTACTCAATTTTTAAGATACAAATTTATATTTTTGCCAACGAATTTTTAGAAGAAATATTCTATGTCGAAATCAATAAAAATCCGTAAAGGGTTAGATGTTAATTTAATAGGTGAGGCGGATAAGGTCATTGCAGATGCGCAGAGATCTCAGTTCTATGCTATTAAACCAGCAGACTTTCATAATACGGTTCCCAAAATGGTGGTCAAAGTTGGCGAAAAAGTCAAAGCAGGATCACCGGTTTTCAAAGACAAGTACAATATGGATGTCAATTTTGTTTCACCAGTAAGTGGAACAATCTCTGATATTGTGCGTGGTGAGAAAAGAAGAATTTTATCCGTTCTTATCGAAGCAGATGCAACGGATGAGTATGAAACTTTTGATGTGTCAAATGTTGGTAGTTTAGATACTGCTGGCGCTAAAGCATTTTTAATGAATGCAGGTCTCTGGCCGTTCATTAAAATGAGACCATTGGATATTATTGCAAAACCAGAAGATACTCCTAAGGCTATCTTTATTTCAGGTTTTGATAGTAATCCATTGGCTCCAGATTATGATTTTACTTTACATGGTAAAGGAAAAGAAATGCAGGCGGGTATTGATATTCTTTCAAAGTTGACTACAGGTAAAGTTCATCTGACAACAAGAAGTGCTAATCCTGATGATGCATTGAAGGGAGTTACTGGTTGTCAGCAAAATAAAATAACAGGTCCGCATCCTTCAGGAAATGTTGGTGTACAAATTCATCACATTGATCCTATTAATAAAGGAGAAGTGGTTTGGGTTGTCAATGCTCAAGACGTTGCGATTATAGGAGCAACTGCTTTAACCGGTAAGTATGTTCCTAAAAGATTGATAGCACTTACAGGAGAAACTGCGAAAAATAGAAAATACTACAGAACGCTTATTGGAACAACTGTAAAAAGTGTAGTTGACAACAATATAGAAGGAGAAAATAATAGAATTATTTCGGGGAATGTTTTGACAGGAGAGAAAGTAGAAATGGATGATTACATTGGTTTTTACCATTCTCAAATTACAGTTATCCCTGAAGGTAATGAATATAAGTTCTTCCTAACTAAAGGTTGGTTAGGTTTAGGATTTGGAAGATTCTCAGCGTCTCATGCTTATCCATCTTGGATGTCAAAATCTAAGAAGTTTAATGTTGATACCAACTTAAATGGAGAGGAAAGATCATACGTTGTAACAGAACAATACGAAAAAGTTTTCCCATTTGATATATATCCAGTGCAGTTGGTGAAAGCCGCTATCACAAATGATATCGATAATATGGAAAAACTAGGTATTTACGAAGTGGCTCCAGAGGACTTTGCTTTATGTGAATTGATTTGTACCTCTAAGGTACAATCTCAGGAGCACATTAGAACTGGTTTAGATTTGATTCAAAAAGAATGTATGTAATTCTTGTTAGTAAGAACTAAAAGATAAAAGAAGTGAAATTTTTAAGAAATATTTTCGATAACGCTCATGCCAAATTAAACAAGAGTGAAAAAACTAAAAAGTTTTTTCCTTTAGTTGATTCTTTGGATACATTAGTGTTTACACCAAATCATACTACCCAAAAGGGGGCGCATATCCGTGACGCAATTGATTTGAAGAGAACTATGATGTTCGTGATTCTTGCAATGATTCCATGTTTATTATTCGGAATTTATAATGCTGGTCATTGGCATTACCATGCCCTAGGAGAGGCTGGAGGTTATATGGATAACTTCATGAGTAAACTTGGAATGGGAGCATGGTATGTTATTCCAATTATTGCAGTGTCTTATGCCGTAGGATTAGGAGTAGAATTCATTTTTGCAATTAAAAATGGACATGCTGTTCAAGAAGGATTCTTGGTTTCAGGAATGCTTATTCCTTTAATTATGCCAGTAGATGTTCCACTATGGATGGTGGCTGTTGCAACCATTTTTGCTGTTGTAATTGGAAAGGAAGTTTTTGGCGGTACTGGAATGAATATTATAAATGTAGCATTAACTGCTAGAGCTTTCTTATTCTTCGCACACCCAACCAGTATGACTGGAGATAATACATGGGTTGCAGGTATTAAAGAAATGAAAGAAAGTGGAACTTTAGTTCCTGGACCTGATGGTTTTTCTGGAGCAACTTCTCTTGGAGAGTTAGCAGGTGCTAAGGCCAAATATGCCGAGGCAGCAATTGCTGCTAGTAAAGGCAAAGCAGAATCGGTAGTTAACGGCCTTATAGAGAAAGGAGATGCTATGGCTACAAAGGCAACCTCAATGATGGATTCATTTTGGGGATTTGAAGTTGGGTCGGTTGGAGAAACCTCGGCTTTCGCAGCATTATTAGGAGCAGCCTTTTTATTATGGGTAGGAATTGCAAGTTGGAAAATTATGCTTTCATTTTTTGTAGGAGGTTTATCTATTGCAGGTTTGTTATATGCAATGGGAGGAAATCCTTTCTATGAAGTGGATCCGATTCAACAATTGATGTATGGAGGTTTTATGTTTGGAATGGTGTTTATGATTACAGATCCTGTAACAGCCGCTCAAACAGGAACCGGTAAATTTTTCTATGGATTTATTGGAGGAGCATTAGGTATTCTTATTAGAATGGCCAATCCTGCTTATCCAGAAGGTGTGATGTTAGGTATTTTGATTGCCAATGTTTGTGCACCTACAATTGATCACATGGTGATAAGAGCGAATGTTAAACGTAGAATGAAAAGATTAAAAACTGCATAGTTATGGCTATTAATAAAGAAAGTAATATTTATACAATAATCTTCGCAATCATCATGGTGATTGTCGTAGGTGGTCTTTTGGCTTTTCTTTCATTGGCATTGAAACCTGCTCAGGTGGCTAATATGCAGAATGAAAAGAAGCAAAACATAATTCAGGCAACTGGATTTATGGAAAAGGATAAAGTGATTCGTGATGAAGCTGGTGATTTATTTGAAGAAATTGTTACTAGAAGAATGACTATTGATTTTGAAGGTAATGTTGTTTTTGATTCTAAGGGAGAATTAGCAGAAGGAACTGAAGAAATCGATAGTAAGAATGAAAAGGATGCTTTTAATGTAGAGCCTAGAAATCAATATAGAACACCGGATAAAGATAAATTATACCCAATATTTGTTTGCGAAAAGGAAGGGGAAAAAGTTTATGTTGTTTCTTGTAGTGGTAAAGGCCTTTGGGATGATGTTTGGGGCTATGTAGGATTAGCAGAAGATGGTAATTCAGTAGTAGCAGCAAAATTTGATCACAAAGGAGAGACTGCAGGTTTAGGTTCTGTTATTAATGAAGCTAAGTTTCAAGATCAGTTTAATGCAGATCAAGGTAAGCAGTTGGCTGGTCCAAATGGAGGGTTTAAAGGAATTGAAGTAATCAAGCCTGGATCACGACCATTGGATCAAAATTCAGTTGATGGGCTTTCTGGAGCAACTTTTACAGGTGCAGGAGTGAAAGATATGCTTATGGTGTATCTAGAAGTATACTACAACTATTTTAATAAAGGATAATTTTTACACAATCTCAATACATAAAAAGATGAGTGATAAAGCAAAAGAGCCGTTATTTTCGGCAAAGAATAAAAAATTAATAACAGATCCTTTGAATGATACCAACCCGGTAACGATTCAAGTATTGGGTATCTGTTCTGCACTTGCTGTTACGGTACAAATGAAAGGAGCTTTCGTTATGTCGGTGGCGGTTATAGCTGTATTGATAATCGGAAATGTACTTGTTTCTATGATGAGAAACATTATTCCTCCGAGAATTAGAATTATAGTTCAACTTGTAGTAGTAGCTGCTTTGGTTATTATTGTTGACCAAGTATTGAAAGCGTATGTGTATGATGCATCTAAAACACTTTCAGTATTCGTAGGTTTGATTATTACTAACTGTATCATTATGGGACGTCTTGAAGCTTTTGCTTTGGGGAACAAACCTTGGCCTTCTGCATTAGATGGTTTGGGTAATGGACTTGGATATGGTATCATATTAATGATTGTAGCGTTCTTTAAAGAACTTTTTGGATCAGGAACTGTTTTTGGCTTTCCTGCATTTGAGAAAATTGGACTTTACGGAATAGGATATGAAAACAATGGAATGATGTTGTTACCTCCATCTTCTTTGGTTTTGGTGGCAATTATCATTTGGGTTCAAAAATCAAGAAATCCTAAATTGATCGAATCTTAGTATTTAATTAGATAAAAAGTAACAAAAATGGATTACATAAATATATTTTTCCAAGCAGCATTTATTGATAATATGATTTTTACATTCTTCTTCGGAATGTGTTCATACTTAGCTGTATCGAAAACGGTGAAAACAGCAGTTGGTCTTGGAGCAGCAGTAATATTTGTATTAGGAGTTACAATTCCTGTTAACTTCCTATTGGATAGATACGTACTTCAGGAAGGAGCATTATCTTGGTTAGGTGAGGAATACGCTTCTTTTGACTTAAGTTTCTTAAGTTTCATTATGTTTATTGCAGTAATTGCTTCTATCGTTCAGTTGGTAGAGATGTTGGTAGAAAAATTCTCACCTGCTTTATACGGAGCGCTTGGGATTTTCTTACCGTTAATTGCAGTAAACTGTGCCATCTTAGGAGGTGCATTGTTTATGCAGCAAAAAGCTTTTGCTAATGTTGGTGAGGCAACTTCATATGGTTTAGGAGCTGGATTTGGATGGTTTATTGCTATCGTATTGATTGCAGCGATTAGAGAGAGAATTAAGTATTCACATGTTCCTGCACCGGTAAAAGGAGTTGGGATGGCATTTATACTTACAGGATTGATGGGATTAGCATTCCTAGGATTCTTAGGATTTAAATTAGTATAATTAGAGATTAAATAATAGCATATATTATGGGACCAGTAATAATTGTAACAATAGTAGTTTTCATGGTAGTAGTTTTACTACTAACTTCAGTCTTGCTTTTTGCGAAGGCTAAATTAATGCCATCTGGTAAATTGAAAATTACTATTAATGGAGATAGAGTTTTAGAAGTAGATGGAGGTGATACCTTACTAAGTACTTTAGGTAGTCAAGGAATTTATTTGCCATCTGCATGTGGTGGTGGTGGAACTTGTATACAATGTGTATGTCAAGTTAATTCTGGTGGAGGTTCAATTCTTCCTACAGAAGAACCTAATTTCTCTAGAAAGGAAATTGCACAAAATTACAGACTAGGCTGTCAAGTAAAAGTGAAGGAGGACATGGAAATTCATGTTCATGAAGAGATACTTGGAATTAAAGAATGGGAAGCAACAGTAGTTTCTAACTACAATGTTGCAACATACATTAAAGAGTTTATCGTAGAGATTCCAGAGGATATGGATTATAAGGCTGGAGGATATATCCAGATTAAGATTCCTAAATGTGAAGTTAAATTCGCTGATATGGATGTAACTGCGCATCCTCAAGATCACCCAGGTGAACCACAAAAATTTGAAAAAGAATGGGCAGAAGGACCTTTTGCTTTACGTCACTTAGTTATGAAAAATGACGAAGAGGTGGTTAGAGCATATTCAATGGCTTCTTACCCTGCGGAAGGTAGAAAAATTATGTTGAATGTGCGTGTTGCTGCACCTCCATATGATGGTAAGAATAAATGTTGGATGAAAGTTAATCCTGGTGTTGCATCTTCTTATATCTTTAATTTGAAAGTTGGAGATAAAGCGGTGATTTCTGGACCTTATGGAGAATTCTTCATCAACGACTCTGATGCAGAGATGTTGTATATTGGTGGTGGAGCAGGTATGGCACCGATGCGTTCTCACTTATACGAGTTGTTTAAAACAATAAAAACAGGAAGAAAAGTAACCTATTGGTATGGTGGTAGATCGAGAGCTGAATTATTCTATATCCATTACTTTAGAGATTTAGAAAAGGATTTCCCAAATTTCAAATTCTACTTGGTACTTTCTAATGCTTTAGAAAGTGATAATTGGAAAGTGATGAAGGATACAGAAGACACCGAAGGTGATGGTTTTGTTGGATTTGTTCACAACGCAGTTATAGAGCAATATTTATCTAAACATGAAGCTCCGGAAGATATAGAATTTTATTTCTGTGGACCACCTATGATGAATCAGGCAGTTATTAAAATGTGTGATGATTGGGGAGTACCACCAGAGAATGTTAGATTTGATGATTTTGGAGGATAATCCAGTTTCATTTCAAAATATACAAAACCCATTACAATTTAATTGTAATGGGTTTTTTGTTTATATTTAAACTGTATGAACTTCTCCAAGTGCGAAATAACTCAAAACAATGAGACGGTCAAAATTGATATTAACGGCCAAAAGATATCCTTTGATAAAGATTTGTATAAGGAATATGCTGTTTTTACCAAGAAGGTGAAAGCTGAGATTAATCGCTGGACTTTATTTATTGTCTTATTATTACTATTAATAATTTGGATTAACATTAGTAGTTATTTTGGTTATTTGAGAGATACTCTTCCACCAGATAAACTTAAAATATGGAAAATTACTGATTTCAGTATTATGATTGGACTTACGCTTTTAACATTAAGTTCATTTTTATTAGATATAATGGGAGGTTTTAAATTTGTAAGATCTTTAGTTGGAATACCTTTTAATAGAACCAAATTATTCTTAATTGTTATTTTAACCAATAAAAATGAATATTCTATTCCTGTTAAAAATAAAAGAGAAGCTATCAATATTGTCAATGCTTTTCAATTGGAGAAAAATAGAACTGAATCATTCTGAGACAAATAATTATTCCTTGCCGAATTTTTCCAAAGTTATTGTATCAATATCATCACGTGTTTGAGAAATCTCTTCGTACAAATCAATATCGCCATCACCATCTTTGTTAATTTCACTATGGGGAATTGTAATTTTCATGGCCTAAATATTTCTGTAACAAAGATTAGTATTTTCTCAATAGACATGGGAAGGAATTATTATTTGTAATTTTTATTGAATATTTGCGAAGGAATCAAATTTGTCGTTCGTCTAACCATAGGTTAATGATAATTTAATTAAAATTTAATATGAAAAAATTACTTACCATGCTTTCGGGAATTGCTTTGTTGGGAACGTCCAACGCACAAGGATTCTACGATGAAAATACGATTCAGACCATCGAAATTACTTTTGCTCAAAGTAACTGGGATGCTTTATTGGATGCCGAAAAGGCGGGGAACGAAGACTACATTATGGCGCAAAGCGTTACCATTAATGGGACAGTTTTTGATAGTGTGGGAGTAAAGTACAAGGGAAATAGTACTTATAACGCTAATCAAACTAAGAACCCTTTCCATATTGAATTAGATACTTATAAGGATCATATCTATGAAGATTATACGGATATTAAATTGAGTAATGTAGCCAACGATCCATCGTTTGTAAGAGAAGTATTGTCGTACAAAATTCTTAGAAACTACATGTTTGCGCCAAAATCAAATTATGCAAATGTTTATGTAAATGGAGATTTGATTGGCTTATACAGTAATTCAGAAGCGATATCAAAAAAGTTTGTTAAAAGTAGATTTGATTCAAAGAAAAATACTTTTGTAAAGTGTAATCCACCAGCAGGTGCAGGTCCAGGATCAAATGATTATCCAAGTTTGGAGTATATTTCTTCAGACTCTGCTGATTATTACGATTCTTACGAGTTAAAATCTGATTTTGGTTGGGATGAGTTAATTGACCTAACCGATACGCTTAAGAATAATTTAAGTGATATTGAAGATATTTTGGATGTCGATAGAGCGCTTTGGATGTTGGCCTTTGATAATGTGTTGGTAAACCTTGATAGTTATATTGGTGAGTTTAAACAAAACTATTATTTATATAGAGATGACGAGGGTAAATTCAATTCAATAGTTTGGGATTTAAATGAGTCTTTTGGAAGATTTTCAATGACCGGATCAGGTAATTTAAATAGTACAACTGCGAAAAGTCAAATGAGTCATTTGCTTCATGAAAATGACACAGATTATCCTTTAATGCAACAATTAATGAGTGTGCCCATGTATAAAAGAATGTATTTGGCTCATGTAAAAACAATGCTGTTGGAACAATTTGATAGCGGTAATTATTACGTGGAGGGGCAAGCGCTTCAAGCAACTATAGATGCTGCTGTTCAAGCAGATCCTAATAAGTTTTATACATATGCTAATTTCACGTCTAATTTGACTAATGATATTTCAAGTGGTGGTCCTGGAGGAGGAAGTTCTGCACCTGGAATTAAAAACTTAATGGACGCTAGAGCATCTTACTTATTAGGATTAAGTGACTTTACTGCTACACAACCTACAATTACAAATGTGGCAGAATCAAGTTCAATAATTGAACTGAATGATACTTTTACTATTACTGCTGATATCACAGATGAAAATACGGTGTACTTAGGATATAGAACAGATGAATATGGTCATTTTACTAGAGTCTTAATGTATGATGATGGTGCGCACAATGATGGTGCTGCTGGAGATGGAAAGTATGGGGTAGATGTTACAATGACAGATTTATATATGCAGTATTACATTTATGCAGAAAACAATGATATTGGGAAGTTTTCTCCAGTAAGAGCAGAACATGAATACTATACTATTACAGCAAGTGGTCCTACAATTGGGGATTTAGTTATCAATGAATTCATGGCGTCAAATAGTACAACTCAACCTGATCAAAATGGAGAATTTGACGATTGGATAGAATTATATAATAACGGTTCTTCCACAATAGACTTATCAAATTACTATTTATCTGATGATGCTGCAGATATGTTATTATGGCAATTTCCTGTTGGAGCAACAATCGCTGCTGGTGATTACTTTGTATTGTGGGCAGATGATGATTTAACTCAAACTGGTGCACATGCTAATTTTAAATTATCATCAGGTGGTGAGACATTATTTTTGAGTGATGGATCTGGAACTGTAATTGATCAAGTAACTTATGATGCCCAAACTACGGATATTTCATACGGAAGATATCCCAATGGAACTGGAAGTTTTATTGAAATGTTACCAACTTATAATGCTGAAAATACTAATAGTACAAGCTCAATTGTAATGGTTGATGAATTTCAAGAAGTTGTAGCTTATCCTAATCCAGTTACAGATATCTTAAACATCCAAATGGAGAATGGGGTAGAAACACAAACTGCCAACATATTTGATGTTTCAGGAAAACTAATGACAAGTCAAGTTTTTCAAGGAAGCACAACAATGAATTTAAGTGAATTTGCAAAAGGAATATATTTTATGAAGGTTGCTAATACTACGTTAAAAATAGTGAAGCAATAGTTTTTTTAATTTTATAGTTAGTTTATAAAAATCTCTGCTGGTTAATATCAGTGGAGATTTTTTTGCAAAAAAAAGGTTGTATTATTAACTAATACAACCTTTTGAATTTTATGAAGAAAAAAACTACAGACTTTGAAGCGAAATTTGATTTCCGGTTACATCAAATTCTACTCGTTTCTTTTTATTTCCATCTATGTAAACTACGCTCGGATTTCCTGCGTCTTTTTGAATCTTAATGTTTTTCTTTCCAGTTAGTTCGTATTGACCTAGATATTGCATTACATTGTTGAATACACCCACAAATTCAGTCTTGTATGTTGGATCGTAATAATGAACAAGGATGATGTTTTCATTAGTATTTGTAGTGATAGTTGTATATGCTTTTACCATAATTTTTTTAAAGTTATATTCAGACAAGTATTGGAGTTTATTGTTCCATACACCAATATAATTGTCTCCTGTTTCTTTTGATGAGTAGGCAATAATTAAATCAACTTTGCTAGCATCGTGACTTTTGTATTGTAATTTCTTTGGTAAAATAAGGTTGTAGTTTTTCCCTTCCACGATAGTGGTGAATTCTTCTTTTTCTTTATCAAAGTTAATGGATGCTTTATTTGAAGTAGGTATACCTTTTACAGGAGGCAATGGAACCAATGATTCTGAAATTTCTTCATCACCAGTTTCAGTAAATACACCTTCGCATGAGTTTTTTATTGCACTTAAATTTTGTACTTTTTTACTCCATTGTTTTTTTGAATCGTTTACATTATCTACTAGAATACATGTTAGATTGGGAGTTTCTTTAGCATAAAATCTTTTAAGTTTATCACTTAAATTGAGAAGGTTTACCGTCTCAAGTATTTTACTTTTATTAATGTTCAACTCTCTGACATTGATATTGTTACTAAGGTCAAGACTAGTGATTTTGTTGCTGCCACAAAGTAACATTTTTAGATTAGTACATTTTCTTAAATCAAGTTTCGAAATATTATTAAATTGACATTCTAAAGATTCTAATGCTGTGTTAACTCTTAAGTCTATTGAAGATAATTCATTGTTGCTAATTGAAAGTTTTTTTAATTTGAGATTTTTTGAAACATTTAAACGTGAAATTTGATTCTTACCACAAGTAAAATCCTCCAAGAGAGTATTGTTGCTGACATCTATTGTTGAAAGTTGATTGTCATTGCAACGAAAAGTAACTAACGCTTTGTTTTTTGAAACATCAATTGAAGTCAACTTATTACTGATACACATGAAGTTTTCTAGTTTAGTATTGTTGCTAACATTAATCTCGGTCAGATGGTTATCATAGCACCAGAATTCAACTAATTCTAAGTTTTTACTCACATCTAAAGCGGTTAATTGATTGGATACGCATTTCAGGATCTTAAGGTTTTTATTCTTACTTAAATCTAGTGTTGTCAGATTATTGTAACTGCATTCTAATCGACTTAAAGAAGTAAATGCCTCTATCCCTGTTAAGTCGTTGATTCCTGATTTTGAACAAACGATGAACTCATCATAAACTTTTGCTTCAGAAACCTGAATTTCATCATCGTGATTTGTATTTAAAAGTGAATTATTCACTAGTAATTTTTTGAATTCTGGGTCAGGAATGAAAACCACTTTGTCTGTAATCATTGCTTTTTCCTTTTGGTTTACCACTGCAGAAATGGTGTAAGATTCTTTTCTTCCTCTTTCTAATTGCGCATTGCCTATTTCAGTATCGGATATAAGAATAAATGATTCTCTAACTCCTTTGAAAACTTCATTAATAGCCAAGATGTTTTTTACTTTTGGGTTTACGCAGGTTAGTCCCTTAATGGTTAGACCTCCAACATCATCTAGTTTAAAAGCCAATGGCGGAGCAGGGTGGATACTTGAAGTGGGACTTAATTTTACATTTGTTACATCCATAACTCCTCCGTTCACTACAAAATAACTTTGAGTAAACCCATTAATAGTCATTGATTTAATGTCAAGAAAAGCATCTTTAGAATCAATAGCAACCGTACAATAACTTGACGTAGGATGAGCGGTGCTTAGTTTTCCATTGTCAAGGTAAGTTCCTACCAGGTTTATACCTTCAATAGAAACTTCATTGTCGGCAATATTAATCAAAGCCTTTTTATTTCTCACTGATTTAATTGGACTTGTTGAAGCGTAGAGTGTGCATGGTGGTGTGCCGATTATTTTGATACTTTTTTCAATTTTCAAAAATTCACTATAATTACCAGAAGCAACTAGAATTCTGTCTCCGTCTGATGATGCATTGATGGCGTCCTGAATATTTCTATAATCTCCCGGCACCTTAATATCTTTAGCCAACACGGATTGTGTAAGCAAAAGAACTAAACTAAATATTATCGATTTTTTCATGTCTGTTGTTTTATTGTTGATAACCAAAGTAATTAATCTTATTCTCGGAATGAAAAGTTTGACATGAACGTCATATTTTGGTATAGTAACCTACTTTTAGTTGTTATGAAAAAATGTAACATATTTATAGATTATTATAAAATGGAAACATTTGGATTTGCTATATTTAAAAATTGAAATACTTAACTACCATATTAATTACATTTTTCATTACAGTATTTTGTAATGCTCAGGATTTTTCTTCAGGTAAACAGGATAGAATAGATTCATTAATAATTGAATTATCAGAAAAACATCCGGATTCTGTTTTGGTTGATATAAACTTTAAAATTGCCAATGAGTTCTATTTAAAAGCCCCTAATAAAGCTTTACAATATGCAATAAAAGCAAAGGAAATTGCAATATCTGCGGGATTACATGAGGAAACTTTAGAGAGTTATAATTGGATAGGATATATTTATTGGCAACAAGGCAAACTGCAGAAAGCATTAGGGATATATAAAACGGCATTAAAGGAGGTTAGGGAAGAGGAGTATAATGATATTTCTATAATATTAAATAATATTGGATATGTCTATAAAGACTTAGGAGATTTTGAAAATGCCTTAAGTTATCTTCAGCAAGCATTGGAAATAAGAGAAGAAATTCAAGATAGTGTTGGTCTCGGGAACTCCTATAATAATATTGGTTTAATGTACAAAGACTTGAGCGAGTATGATAAAGCTTTGGAATATTTAGAGAAAAGTTATAACATTTATATTACTGCCAATTCGGAAGATAGAACTGGTAATGTTTTAAATAATATTGCAATAATTTGGAGCAATAAAGGGGAACTTGATAAAAGTAGAAGTTACTTGCTCAAAGCGCTTAAAGTAGCTGAAGACATGGAAGATTATAATTCTATGGGGATGATTTTGGATAATATTGGGGCTAATTTTCTGAGTAAAGATCAATTGGACTCCGCCTCCTTCTATTTTGAAAAGAGTATTGAGACGTCAAAAGCGGTGAATGGTCTTTATTGGCAGTCGTCAGCGCTGCTGCATATGGGAAAATTGATGATATTGAAAAATAACATTAATGAAGCCAAAGAGTATACAATAAAAGCGTATGAAATTGCAAAAAACACAGGATATCCAGAAAGGTTAAGAGATATTTCGGAGCAGCTGTCCAATATTTTTGAAAAAGTAAATGACACAAAAAATGCATTGAAATATCATAAAGAATATATTTTGATGAGAGATAGCGTGAATAATATCGCTAACAAAAAACTAATTTTTAAACAAGCAATTAATTATGAATATGAGAAGAAAAAATTGGCAGATAGTCTTGTAAATATTGAAACTCAAAATTTATTAAGTGCAAAATTGGATAAGGAAAAGTCGATGGCGGAGATTGCCAAAAAAGAAAAAAGACAAAATTTAATTTGGTCTATCCTTGCAGGGGTTATTTTGATTTTAGCCGTTACATTCTTACTTATTGTAAATTCTATTAGAAAAAAATCTAATAAAAATCTATCTATTAAGAATGAGGAGATAAGTCAAAAAAGTAGTGCATTGCAATTAGCATTAGAGGAGCGAAATACTTTACTTAAAGAAATACATCACAGGGTGAAAAATAATCTTCAAACAGTGTCTAGTTTGTTAAGTTTACAATCTCACTATCTGGATGACCCTAGTGCCTCTAAAGTTTTGGAAGAAAGTAGAAATAGATTAAATTCGATTTCTCTATTGCACCAGAAGTTGTACCAAAACGATAATTTACCCGTAGTTGTTTTAAAAGATTACATCCAAGAATTAACGGGGCAAATTATGGAAACGTGTTCGCCAATGGACAAAGACATTACGCTGAAGTTATTTTGTGATGAAGTGACTTGTGACATAGAGCGAGCAATGCCAATAGGATTAATCATAAATGAATTAATGACAAATGCATACAAGTATGCTTTTAATGCAGTAAAAGAAGGCATGATAACTATAAGTTTAAAGAACATTGAGCAAGACAAATTCTTATTGTCATTTTCAGATAATGGAAATGGTTTGCCGAAAGATTACGAACTTAAAGAAAGAAAATCAATGGGCTTAAATTTGGTTTCTTTGCTCACGAGACAAATGAAGGGTAAATTGAAAATCGAAAATGAAAATGGGGCTCGTTTTTTGATTAATTTCGAGATGAAGAAAAAGTAGAATAGGAATGGCGAAAATTAAGGTGTTAATTGTAGAGGATGAATTGATAATTTCACAGGATATCAGTTTTAAGTTGGAAGATTTAGGCTATCAAGTAGTTGCCATGGCTACTAGTTTTGAAGAGGCTAAGGAAACTATTGATGCTGAGGACTTAGATGTAATTCTATTGGACGTAAACCTCAGTGCAGATAAGGATGGTATTGATGTAGCAAATTACATAAATCAACATAAGCCAACACCTTTTATTTATCTAACTTCAAATGCGGATTATTCAACGGTCTCAAGAGCCAAAGATACAAAACCTAATGGCTATATACTCAAGCCGATAAATAAGAAAGATCTTTTTACTTCAATAGAAATGGCATTGTCCTCCAAACCGGAAGTGAATAAAGAAATAAAAGAAGCATCCAATGACGCTTTGTTTGTAAATCACAAGGATGCATTAGTTAAAATAGTTCAGGAAGATATTCTTTGGTTAAACGCAGAAGGAAATTACACAAAAATAAATACAAAGGAAAGATCATTTTTAGTAAGAGGTAACTTGAAAGAAATCCAACAAAATTTGACTGACCGATTTTGCAGAATCCATAAGTCTTTTGTTGTTAATATGGAACATATAGATAAAATTGTTGTTTACGCTGTTTTTGTAAATGATACTGAAATTCCAATTGGTAAGATGTACAAAGAAGATTTCTTAAAAAGAATTCATAAAATATAAATGCCAATATTCGGTATCCATAAGGATTAAATAGATACTAAAATTAGTGCAAAAATAAGTCCAATACATCATTGATGTATTGGACTTATTTTATTTCTATTATATTAAGAGTTAATTATCAAAGAAGTCAAAAAAGAAAATCACAGCTGCTTGCCTTTTGTTCACGCCTTTGGCAGAACCAATAACAGAACCATTCTTACGAATATCTCCATTAGATTCTATTTTTCCTTTCACACTTCCTCCAATTCTTACGTCTCCGTTGGATTCAACTTTTCCAATAACAGAACCATTCTTACGAATGTCACCATTAGACTCAATTTTACCTTTTACACTTCCTCCAATTCTGATGTCACCGTTAGATTCAAACTTACCTTTTACACTTCCGCTAATTCTAACGTCACCATTAGACTCGACTTTACCAAAAGATGAACCACCTTTTCTTAAGTCTTGTGCTATAGCAGTGTTTACGAATAAACAAACGGCAAAGAGCATTATTAAATTTTTTATTTTCATAGTTTGAATTTTTGGTTGAATTGGTATTTATGCTTCTTCCTCTTCTATAATTTGGTATGCACCAGAAATAATTAGAGATTCTGCAGCTTTATATTTCATTTCTTGCGTTTCGCCATTTCTAAGGTTCAATACTTTTACCCTATCATTTCTACCATATTTCTTTCCAGAAACTACTGGTTTCTTTTTGATAGGAGCATCGCCTTGTGGTCGAGAAGCAGCATTTTCATTTTGTCTAGTTGCTTCAGCCAATTCTTCTCTTCCTGCATTTAGTTTTGAAGTATCTTGCTGTTCAATTTGACTCATTCTTTTTTGCTGTTGATTCCCTGAATTGTCACTTGGTATTTGAACTTTTGTAAGAAATGATAATATTTCTTTATTCATGGCGTCCACCATGGATCTAAATAAGTTGTAACCTTCCAATTTGTATATTAGAAGAGGATCTTTCTGTTCGTACTGAGCATGGTACACAGATTGTTTTAAGTCATCCATTTCTCTTAGGTGATCTTTCCACTCATTGTCTATTAATGCTAAAACAATTCCTTTTTCCAATTCCTTTATCACTTTAACTCCTTTAGAGTCATAAGCTTCTTTTATATCAACTCTTATTTGAACGGCTTTTTTACCATCTGTAAAAGGAATTGAAATTTTTCCAGCCGCTTCAGCATGTTGGCTATATATATTTTCTATTACTTTAAAGATATTGTCTTGAATGATTTTTTTCTTCTTAGCATAGTGCTCTACTGCAGCACGATATATTTTGTCAACGATTTCTTGAGGTTTACTTTCAAAAAACTCACTTTCAGTTACTGGTGATTCAATACCAAAATGAACAATCAAATCAAATTCTAAATCTTCTAGATTGCCAGTTTCATGATGATCTTTTACGATTGCTTGAGCAGTCTCGTAAAACATGTTATCCAAATCTAAGTCTAACTTGTCTCCAAATAAGGCATTTCTTCTTCTAGCATAAATGGCAGTTCTTTGCGCATTCATGACATCGTCAAATTCAAGTAAACGCTTTCTTACACCAAAGTTATTTTCTTCAACTTTTCTCTGAGCTCTTTCAATAGATTTGGAGATCATAGAGTGAGAGATTACTTCTCCTTCTTTATGCCCCATTCTATCCATCATCTTGGCAATTCTTTCAGAGCCAAATAAACGCATCAAGTTATCTTCTAAAGAAACAAAGAACTGAGATGATCCTGGATCTCCTTGACGACCAGCACGACCTCTTAACTGTCTGTCTACACGTCTAGAGTCATGTCTTTCTGTACCGATAATAGCTAAACCACCAGCCTCTTTAACTCCTTCCTGCAATTTAATATCTGTACCACGACCAGCCATATTGGTAGCAATTGTGACAGTCCCTGCTTTTCCAGCTTCTGCAACAACTTCTGCCTCACTTTGGTGAAGTTTAGCGTTCAATACTTGGTGAGGAATTTTTCTGTTTTTTAGAATTCTACTTAACAATTCGGAGATTTCAACAGATGTTGTACCTACTAATACTGGTCTGCCTGCATTTCTAAGTGCTTCAACTTCGTCAATTATAGCATTGTATTTTTCACGAGCAGTTTTGAATACCAAATCATCTTTATCTTGTCTGGCGATTGGTTTATTGGTTTTTACAACAACGACATCTAATTTGTAGATATCCCAAAGTTCTTTTCCTTCAGTTTCTGCAGTACCAGTCATACCGGCCAATTTGTGGTACATTCTGAAGAAATTTTGTAATGTAATTGTAGCATAAGTCTGAGTGGCAGCCTCAACAGTTACATTTTCCTTTGCTTCAATAGCTTGGTGTAATCCATCAGAATATCTACGACCGTCCATGATACGTCCAGTCTGTTCATCTACAATTTTTACTTTGTTGTCCATTACAACATATTCCACGTCTTTTTCAAATAAAGCGTATGCTTTTAGCAATTGGTTGATAGAGTGAATACGTTCAGCTTTCGCAGAATAGTCTGTAATCATCTCATCTTTCATTCTTGCTTTTTCTTCAGAAGATTTATTAGACTTATCAATGTCTGCCATAATATCTCCTATATCAGGTAGAATGTAAAAAGATGGATCTTCAGCTCCTGAGATAAGGTCTATTCCTTTTTCAGTTAAATCAATAGAGTTACTTTTTTCATCAATAGTAAAAAACAAAGGCTCATCAGCTTTTGGCATTTCTTTACTATTGTCTTGCATGTAATAGTTCTCTACTTTTTGCATGTGTGTTTTTACACCAGGCTCACTTAAGAACTTGATTAAAGCTTTATTTTTAGGAAGACCTCTGTATGCTCTAAAAAGAGACAAACCACCTTCTTCCCAAAGTTGCTTTTGTTCTTTTTTATCAATACCTTCTTTTTCTGCTTGTGCTAATTTTTGTTTTGCTTCGGTCAAAAAATGATTGACAACTTTTTTCTGTGCTTCAGCTAATCTTTCAACCTTAGGTTTAAGGCCTACATATTCCTGAACATCTCCGTTAGGTGTTGGTCCGGAAATTATTAAAGGTGTTCTGGCATCATCAATCAAAACAGAATCTACCTCATCAATGATTGCAAAGTGGTGTTTGGTTTGAACAATATTGTCTGGATTACTCACCATGTTGTCTCTTAGGTAATCAAATCCAAAACCATTATTAGTACCAAACGTGATGTCTGCTCTATATGCATTTTTACGTTCAGGAGTATTGGCTTCATATTTATCTATACAATCAACTCGTAAACCATGGAATTCATAAAGTGGCCCCATCCATTCACTATCTCTTTTTGCAAGATAATCGTTCACTGTAATCAAGTGAACGCCTTTTCCTGCCAATGCATTAAGATATACCGGTAATGTTGCTACCAAAGTTTTTCCTTCACCAGTTTGCATTTCCGCAATTTTACCTTTGTGAAGTGCGGTTCCCCCCATTAACTGAACGTCATAGTGTACCATGTTCCAATTTACTTCAGTGCCAGCAGCATCCCATGAAGTTTGCCAAATTGCTTTGTCACCTTCTATGGTAATATGATCTCTATTTTCATTGAAATATCTGTCTGTTTCATTTGCTTCAACAACCAATGAATCATTTTCAGCGAATCTTCTTGAAGTTTCTTTGATGACAGCGAATGCTTCAGGGAGAAGTTCTAGTAAGATTTCTTCTAATTTCTCATCGCTTTCTTTTCGCTTTTTTTCAATGATTTCGTATATCCCTTCTTTCTCTTGAATACTTGTTGCTGGATCTTCACCTTTTTTTGTCAATGAATCAATCTCATCATCAATCTCTTTTGTGTATTCCTTAATTCGAGCTTTGAACTCTTTGGTTTTATTTCTAAGTTGATCGTTACTCAAAGATGCCAACTTCACAAACTCGTCATTGATTAAGCCAACGTATGGTTCTAATTCAATAAGGTCTTTTTTGTTCTTATCTCCGAATACTTTTTGTAATAATCCTTTAAACATAATGTCTCTATTCTTTGTAACCCACAAAAGTAGATTAATTGTTGTTTTTATACGCTTTTTTTTGAAATTATTTAAAAATCTAAAAAGCATCTTGATGTCGTCATAAATTATTCCTTTTTACTTTTGGTGTCAATTTGGCATTATTAGCAACTAACTGTTTAGTTTTGTAGGACAAAAAGACGGATTGTATAGATTAGGGTTTTGTTATTTAATGATACAACAAGGCATTGTTTTTGTGTAGTTTTGATTGCGATGAATTCAAAGAACTTCTTTTTAATTTTTTTTTCTCTATGGCTGACAGTTGGTAGTGCTCAGTTGAAACCATTGTTAATGGACAGCATGTTCCAAAATGTAAGTACAATTGACATTGATGAAGTGGTGCCTACAGATTTTGAAAATAATTGGGTAAGTTTTAAAGATCAATACTCGTCCGCTCAATCTGTCACTAGACAATCAGATGGGGCTAGTTTATTACAATTGAATTTAAGATTAAACTCTATTAAAGTAGATGATAATTACGTGACTACTCAACTTTCTCACACCTTAAATGCAGGAGAGAAATATAGGTTGACGATAGATGTTGCAAAGGATAAATTCTCTGGATATAGCATTAAAGAATTGATAATTTATTTTTCTGCTAGTCATCCTATTCACAGACAACTTAAGTACAATGACTTTCAGAATAGCATCACTGTATTGAGTTTGGATAGTATTACTAATGGTAAAAGTGTAAAAACCTTGGAAGTGGAATATACTGCTAATGGTGGAGAGAAGTATATTTCCATAGGTAGTATTAATCAATCCTTTAAATTTTTTGAAACCACGAAGTACAACCTGATGCTTGCTGATGAAACTTATAAATCAGGAATAATAGGTGCCGTTTATTATTTGACTAATTTAAAAATCTATCCAATAGGAAAGAAGGATGAAGTTTTGCTTCATCAAAATTTGATGAATGTTCAGAATGTAAACAATGCTTATCGTAACTTAATTTTAAATGGTGGTTTTGAATGTAAAATTACCGATAAATTACAGACGACTACTTTCAATAATCCAGGGGAATTAGTAGGACCTTTTGTGAGGAGTGTTAATGAAATGTCGGTAAGAATTATTCAGTCTGATAGCAATGACTATAGAAGTATTTATCAGAAAGAAGCGTTGCCATATATGGGAAATTCTTTTGGGAGTTTTAAAGCTATTGCAACAAATGAGCATCATAAATATCAAAAGGCTGTATTTGTTGAAAAAGGACAAGATTATAATACAACTTACTTTTATGAAGATGTTCCGCCTAAAGATACAATGCCTATTTATAAGTATGGGGCAGTTATGAGTTTTGCGCTTGCTCAAGCATTACAAAAGGATTCTATGTATTCTTTTAGTTTTATGATGAAGTTAGCAAAGAAATCAGCGTATGGTTTGGATTTTTTGGGATTTCATGTTTTGAAAGATTTTCCAGCAAATGAAAAAAATAAATTGTGGACTCGACTTCCAGATCAAGTAATACCAATTAAAGACTTGACCGAAAAAAATAATTGGGTTGAAAAACAAATTTTATTCAAAGCGAAAGGCGGAGAGAAGTTTATTGCTATAGGATCGGTTTATCCAAATAATCAGATTGTTACAAATCAAAATTTTGAACCAGAAGTTTCCGCTACTTGTGGACCAAATGATGGGTATTGTTATAATCGAAAAGTATATTTTGCAGACTCATTATTTGCTAATTATTACATTGATAATGTGGTTTGTTTGCCCAATGCGCAATTTCAAACAAACCCTTCTGCAGTGTACGGAGATGAAACGAATCAGGTAGAGTTTGTCTTTACGCCAATTCTTAAAGGAAACAATGCGAAAGAAAAGCGATTTGGAGATGTGCAGCAAGCACTTGTAACCATATTAGATATATTGAGGACTACGGATGCCATTTGTATTGCAGACATAAATAAAAGAGACCAGGTAACATTAAGTCCATATGAAGTCATTAACAAGAAAAAAATAATAAGAAAAATTTACCGACCTAAATTACAAAGGAAGATAAAAGGAGGGGCAGAAAATGATAAGATGATATTGTTTTCAGGTGAAAGTGTTAAAGGCTTTAAGAACCATCTTATCATTATTATTGATGAAACTTTTGATTTTACTAATTGGGAATATAAATTGACAAAATTTGATAAGAATGGAGGTTATCTTACTTTTATTAATGTTGCTAATTTAGAGAAATCAACTAGTGTCAATGAAAAATTAGTACAATACACAAATGCTGTTGTTATCCATCCGGAAAGAGAAGACGTGAGTAAAGCACTTTTGAAAAGGATAACATTAAAAATGTGAGTCAACTTTGATGTTTTTTCTTGTTTTGTCTTCAAATCCTTTGACGATATAGATGTAACTTACACTAGCACCAACATAAGAACCTTTGATTTCCATAGTGTTAGATTCCGTAGTTTTTCCAGTTTGAAAATAATTCATTGTAGCACTTGCTACTGGAGATAAGGAATATTTATAATTGACACTAAAATTGAACATATGACGAGCATCTGCCAGGCGTAATTGATAACCAAGTTCGGGTAAAACATACATGTTATTTCCGCTAGTTGATGTTGTGTAATTATAAAAGTCAGAACTTCCAGATTTACTGGCGGAAATTAGAAAGTTATATCCGAAAGCACCACGAAAAAAGAAGGTGTCATCTGGATTTTTAGCAAAGGTTTTTTTTATCCCTACTTCCGCTCCTGTAGCAGCGTATCCAGTTTTAAAATAAGGGCCAATATTACTGACTTCATAAGTTGCAAATTCTTCGGATATTTGAAGATCAAAAATCCAAGAGTTTTTTATGGCAAAACTATACCCAATTCCAAAATAATAAGGTACACCAGATGTAGTTTTCCAATTGTCATTACTTGTCAGTTTTGGTGTGTTGAACCCTGCACCAAATTTAGCATTTACTGCCATGTAATTGATGTTTTTTAAAGGTCTGTTTGCTTTGTTGTTAACTGGTTTGGCAGAAGCTTGGCCAAATGCTGAATTGCAGCATGCAAACGTGCAGAATATATAAAGGGCTTGTTTGAATTTCAAAATGGTAGTTTTATTTAAAGTTAAAAATGGTATTATTGTACAAAGGGAATAAAAAAAACAATGCAAATAGAAAATTTTGAAGAACTAAAAGAATTTTTGGATGAACGAGTTGAAAAATTCAATCAACCTTCTTTTATAGAAAATGATCCCATCCAAATTCCGCATCGTTTTGACAAAAGAATGGATGTAGAAATTTCTGGTTTTTTGACGGCTACCATAGCGTGGGGTAGACGAGAGATGATTATTAAGTCGGCAAACAAATTAATGGAATTGATGGATTATTCACCGGCAGATTTTGTTCTTAATCACTCCAAAGATGATTTGCTATCCTTAGAAGGATTTGTACATAGAACATTTAACGGTTTAGATTTGACCTATTTCATAACAACATTAAAAAGGATTTATCAACACGAAGGAGGAATGGAAAATGTATTCCGACAAGGGCTTTCCATGGATTATGATTTTAATATGAAAAATGCCATTACTCATTTTAATGATGTTTTTTTTAAGGATACCCCTGAGAA
>JBFHGR010000044.1:0-26062 GCA_041583015.1 Parvicella sp.
AATATTACTTTTTTCTGTAGATAAATCATCGGGATTTAATATTATATATTTACTAAAATAGTTGTCATGTGATAAGTCAACTTTGAAAGATTCTATACTTCCGTATGGCGTTGTGAAACTGTAAATACCATTAGGTGTTGTTGTTTGTTCAGTTACTTTTGAATAACTACTATTAAAAGTCCCTGAAGCGACTTCCCTTTTAGATAAAGTAACCAAAACACCATCAATAGTTTGTTCATCGTTGATATCAGAAACAATACCTTGTATAATGAATTCGGTATCTTGGTTATTCTTTTTACATGAGTGTAAAGTAATTAAACAAAACACAGTTAGAATAGAGATGGAATTTTTCATAGACTAATATTAATTGATGTAAAATTAGTCAATTCTTCTTAAATCATCTTACTAATTGAATAGCACCTTGATAATTATAAGTTACGCCATCAGCTCCTATTGCATCTATAACATAGTAATAAGTACCTTCAGATGCTATTGAACCTGATTGTGTGTGTCCATCCCAACCAGCTTCTAATGCAGACCATTCAAATATAATTTGTCCCCATCTATTCATAACGTATCCTGAAACTTCAGTAATGTTTGTTCCTTCTAAATTGAAAATATCATTGTTTCCATCTCCATTAGGGGAGAAAATATTAGGTACAATTAGAACTGATACGCCTTCAACATGAATTAATATAGATGCAGTATCTGAACAGCCATTCTCATCAGTAACTGTTAATATGGCATTGTAATCACCAAAATCTACGTATATATTGGATGGAGATGCTAAAGTGTCGTTATTTCCATCTCCAAAATTCCAGTTGTACGATAGGTTTGTACCTGTTGAATTATTAGTAAAATCAACATTTAAAGGTAGGTTTCCACTGAGTGGTGTTGCACTGAAATCTGCAACTGGTCCAGGTGAATTAATTACCGTGATGTTTTCTGAACTTGAGCAACCGTTGTCATTTGTGACAGTTAAAGTATATATCCCAGAAGATAGAACTGATATTGCATTAGTTGTTTCACCAGTATTCCAAGCATATGTTTCATTAGTTCCATTGGTATTTGAGGCGTCTATTACAACTGGAGTGCCAATACAATCAAGTTCATCTACTGGGGTGATTATAATTATGGGAGAAACTGTATCCATAACTATTGTTAATGGCGTTGAAGATGTAGCAGAGCATCCATTAGAGCCTGTTACTGTTAGGGTGTAGTCTCCTGCTGCATCAGCTATGGCTGTAGCGCCAGAGGAAGATATAATATTTCCATTGCTAGTTTGCCAAACATATGTTGTTCCAAGTGTTGAATTGGAGCCATCTAAAGTAATAACACCTGAAGAAGTACAAGTAATAGTATTACCATTAGTAGCAGTCACGTCAACTGTTGGAGGTATAGTATCCATAATAATGAATACAGTATCTCTACTGAAACAACTATTTACAGGGTTGGTTGTTGTTAGTTGGTATCCACCGGCTTGATCCACAGAAGGGGTAGTTGTAGTGGAGCCAGAGATAATGTTGCCTGTAATTGTAGCCCAGCTATAATTCATTCCTGCTTCAGATCCACTTCCGTCTAAGGAAATAGGGAATGTATCATTACATGTTAGTGTAATGTCAGTTCCGGCATCTGATATAGGAGCGTTTAAATCTGGAGTAACATCAACAGTAGCAATATCTGTACATCCATTTGCACCAGTGACTGTAAGTTCGAAAGTCCCTGTACTGTTAACTGACGGAGTTGGAGTTCCTCCTGATGTAATTACTCCAGGACCGTCCCATGAGTAACTAAGTCCTAGTCCAGTAGAGGCTGATCCATCCAGTTGTACAGTAGTTACACCACAGACGAAAGGAACATTCGCTCCAGCATCTGCTGTAGGTGGAGTGTTGTTTAGGTTGACAACTACATCAGCATTAGAGGTACATCCATTTGTTGTGTTTTCCACAAGTAAGTTGTATGTGCCTGCGGTTACGGTTGAAGCAGTGTCTAAATCAGTGTCACCAATGATAGCGCCCCCTGAAGTGGTCCAAGTATATTCTATATTTGCGCCATGAGCAGATGCTGTTCCATCTAAAGTTGGGTTTGTATTGGTACAGTTAATATCAATAGGTGTAACAACGGAAACAGTTGGAGGTGTAATGTCTTGTGTAACAGTAACACTAGCGTTATTTGTACATCCATTAGATATGTCAGTGATTTCTAATGTGTAATTACCGGGGCTAGATACTGATATAGCGGCATTCGTACCAATAGTTGTAGTGGTTGCATCTTGCCAGTCATAGGATAATGTTCCTGAGGAAGTAGAAGTAGATCCTATTAATAAAATGCTTGTTGAGTCACAACTTAAAGGATTGTTATTGGAAATAATTGCATTAGGTAGTGTTGTGTTACTTGTTATAGTAACCATAGTTTCGTCTGTACAGCCAGAAGCGGTTTCTTCAACAAGTAAGTAGTAGTCTCCAGCAGTTGATATAGGCAAACTTGTTCCGCTGCCAATTACAGAACCTCCAGATGTTGTAGACCAAGTATATGTAATTCCAGTGTTCCCACCGGCTTGATTTGTAGATCCTGTTCCCTGTAATGTTAATGATCCATTACTACAGTCTAATTGTCCACCATTGGCAACTGAAATGTCAGCATTTGGTGTATTGAAATTATCGGAAACGGTAACAGTGTTGTTGTTTGAACAAAGGGTTACACTATTTACGACAGTTAAGGTATAAGAACCTGGAGTAGATGTTGTTTCTGTGTCTGTATTTCCAGCGCCAATAAATGCACCTCCAGCAGCAGTAGTCCAGGTGAAATTAGAATTAGTTTGATCAGAATTGGATCCATCTAAATTAACAATTGGGTTATCACAGCTAACAATTAAAGGAGTTGTGATATCAACGTATGGTAATGGATTGACAGTTAGATTGACTGCTGCAGCAGCATTCCCCGAAGTACAGCCACTAAGAGAGGTAGATACGTCATATGAACCAGAGTGGTTTGTAGTTAATGGTGTGATGGTAATTGACGTCCCTGTATTAGTATAGCCATTTGGTCCAGACCAAGTATATGTTGCTCCACTTATTGGAGAGTCAACGGTCAATGTTGCAGATCCACCTTCACATGTTGCTCCAGGAGTTAGGGAAAGTGTAGGGGGGGTAGGTGGAGTAGGGTCAGAAATACTATAAGGACCAGATGTTACTGCACAAGAGTTCCCGTCTGTTATAGTTAAGGTGTAGGAACCTGCACCAACGTTATTTAGGTTTTGTGTTGTTTGTGAAGGGGTGCTATTCCATGAGTAAGTGAGGGTTGCTGCTCCAGTTGAAGAGATTCCAGAAATGGAACCATCAGTTCCTCCACAAGAAGATGGAGGAGAAACCACAACACTTGAAGAATTAGCAGTTGGGAGAGCATTAACTGTAATACCTCCTGATGCAAGTAAACTTGAACAACCTGTTGATGAATTTGTGAATGTTAAATTTGTAGTTCCTGCACCAATTCCCGTTACGACACCACCATTTGTTACAGTAGCTATCGATGTGTTATTACTAGTCCAAATACCTCCACTAGAAGGTGATAAGTTTAAGGTGCTTCCAACACATAGATTCCCTGAGTTTGGAATCGTTATACTTGGTGTTGGGGCAACATTGATAGTGCCGGATAGACTAACAGTTCCACATGAACCTCCACTGGTAGTTACTGTGTAACTAAAATTACCAGAAACTGATGGAGTTCCTGAAATGGTGAAAACACCTGCGTTGTAACTGCCAGTTACTCCTGTTGGCAGTCCAGATACACTTGCGCCAGTTGCAGCCCCACCTATTGTATAGGTAATGGGTGTTATTGAAGTCCCTTGGCAAATTGTTTGTGATGTTGTTGAATTTGCAGAAGAGAGACTTATTGTAGGTGTGTTGTTTACAACAATTGTCATAGTAGTTGTATTGGCGCACTGACTTCCGTTTGGAGTGAAAGTATATGTTGTTGTTGCCATATTGTTTAAAGCAGGCGACCAAGTACCTGTAATTCCATTATTTGAAGTGGAAGGTAATGCACTTAGTGAAGTGCCAGCGCAAATTGCAGGTCTTGGTGTAAAAGTTGGCGTGGTAGGGGGGGTAACATTAATTGTTATGCTAAGATTACTAACAGGTCCACAAGCTCCTAAAACTTCTACATCATAAGTTGTAGTAGTAGTAGGGGATACTGTTAGAGTAGAACCTGTGCCTAAGATAGTAGAACCTTGTGACCAAGTATATCCGGAGGGAGTTTCACCAGCACTATTAATAGATAGCGTAGTTGAGGAACCTGAACAAATTGTTGTTCCAGCAGAACTTACTGGCTCTGTGACTTGTATGCCTCCACCGATGGCTGTAACTTGATAATCACAAATATCTCCGGCAAATCCATCAATCATTAAATAGTATGTTTGACCGATTGTAAGTCCTGAGAAATTTACTGAATTCGTTCCGGGGTATACCTGATTATAACAGTTAGAAGAACTATTATTAGCATATGTAAAAGAACTACAGTTGGATGTTGAATACAATGCGAATTGTATGCCATCATTATATTCGCAATTCCCTACTAATACAGTAAGATTTACAGTTGTAGCGGCCGCTACAAATTTTAGCCAACTATTGTTTTCTACTGAGCCACAGAAAGGAGATACTGATTGTGCTCCATAACAACCAGAAGTTGTCCCGTAATAGCCGTCTAGGCTACAGATGGGAGTTGCGTCAATACATAAGTCTGCGGCTTCTAGGTAGCCAGATGCGGTTCCTTGACTAAAAGTAAGATTAGCTGTAGTTAAATCGATATTACTTCCTGTACCATTCCCTTGAACACATACTTGCCATGAACCGTTAGTGGCAGTTAAATTATCAGACCAAAAACATCCTTCTGGAACATATGTACCTGCAAAAGGAGCGGTTGCACTTTCAACTGATGTAGTTGCAAATGGGGAAAAACATGTGTTGCTGTAATTGTCTCCAGAAGATCCATTACCGGAACTTAAGGTGTAATTCGATCCTGTTCCTGGAGGATCAACATAAATGTTTAAGTTTGCGTCATAGGTTGATGTGATATTTACGCATATTTCAGATAGTGAAACGCCTGCAGGTAATCCGGTGACATTTATCGTAGCGCAATCTAGTCCGTTGTTAGGTACTGAACCTGGATCAGTTACTGTGAATGTTTGACCAAATAGACTAAAATTAAAAAACGTTATAGTTATAATAAGTAGAAAATTTTTCATGGTAGTGGTGGATTTGATTGTAATGGCGAGCATTACCAAGGGGTTATGAATTAATTTTACGTTTTACTTTTTCGATATCCATTGCTTTGCCGTTTACAATGGTTTTATGGCATCGCATTTTCTTTAAGATATACAACTTGTTTTTTTTGTGATCTTCAATACTTGCTTTCATTTTTACGACAAGAAGATTTCCATCTACTCCATATTCTAGTAAAGTCCAATATGTAAGAGCTTCTAATCTTCTTTTCAGTTCATGTGTATTCAGTTCATCTGAACTAATGGCAAAATTTACAATAATATCATTGTTGATGTGTTCATACGAATTGGTGGTGTCTAAATATATAGTTGTATTAAACCCTAACCATTCACCTTCTGTAAGAATAGTTTTAGTTGGAGCAACATTTTGTGCTACGGTTGTTAGACAGAGAAATAAAAATGCAATAGAAACTAGGTAATAACTTTTCATGGTGGTATTGTTTAAAACTGTTGTTTATTGTGTCTTTTGATAGATTGTATAAATTTATGAAAAAATAGATTAATAAAATAAAAAATATTACGAATGCCATTTATTTATAGATGAATGGTATTTTGTAATTATCAACTAGACGTATGGGTTTTTAATTAAGTTGCATGAAGAAGTGTGAAAAAAATAATATAAATTTGAAGAAAATCTATTAAGTTACCATTACTGTAGAGAGAAGGAAAATGAAGGAGCCATATTTACATTTTATTTTAGGAAAAGAACGTACGGGTAGTACGCTTCTTTCGGGAATGTTAAATAATGATTCAGAAGTTTTGTCTGTAATAGAAGAAACATTTACTGTTTACCTTTTTAAAAAGTATGGAAGTATCCAGTTTTGGAGTGATAAAACTATTTTGAACTTTTATAATGATTTCTTATTGCTAAATAAACAGAAAATAGGATTTTATTATCATTTTCAGGAACAGGCTCGTGAAAGATTACTATCTCTAAGTGAGCGAAATTTCACTTATGAACAGATGTGTAAGTATGTTCATTTGCTTTTTTCAAAAATTGATAATGATATTGTTACTGTTGTCGATAAGCAGGTTGAGTTGATGTTTTTCGTTGAAGACTTATTAAAAATATTTCCAAAATCTAAGTTTGTTGTTCTCTTGCGTGATCCACGAGACAATGTAGAGGCTTGTATTAGAAGAGGCTTAGGTAGGGAAGTGGGGGTGGTTTATCAAAGTGAACTTTGGAATCTTTATTATAGAAATGTTGTGAACTACATTGAAGATTCTAGATTTTTATTTATTAAATATGAGGATTTAATTGAAGAACCAGAGAAGGTATTGAAAAAGGTGACAAATCATTTTAATATTGATTATTCAAAAGATATGCTAGGTGAAATGGTGATTGATGAGTGTGTTTTTGGTTTGAATAATGAAGGAAGGAAAGGTTTTAATGATTTTCATCAAGGAATGAATGGTGGAGTAGATAAAAGTAAAGTAGGAGTCTATAAGCAAAACTTTTCTGAAGGTGATATAAATAGAATAAATGTCATAACAAGAGAATTGGCGAACCAATTTGGTTATTCTATTCCTAACACCGATTATTCTTTGAGATGGAGAGAGAGACTTGAGGTTTTTAGGACATTGATTAAGAAGAAGTGGTTACTTAATTTATATTATGTTTTGCCAGTTTCGTTAAAACTATATATAAAGAAACGAAAAGTAGGAAGAGATAGATAAACAGGGTGTTCGGTGTGATTTTATTATTGATGTTATAGAGCGTAAGACTAAATTATAAAGTCCAATTATGTTTATTTTAGAATTAAATAATAGTTAATAATGTCAAAACTGGTATTTGTAATAGGGATTGGTAGGTCTGGGACCACTTTGTTGACTAATATTTTAAATGAACATTCAGGAGTAATAGCGCCTCCAGAACAAAATTTTTTACTTCCTTTTTTAAATCGGTTTAATGGTAAAGATCATTTGAGTGATCGGGATATTGATGCATATGTTAAGTATATGTGGACACGTGATCGGGATTATAAGGAACTGTGGGGTCTTGATGCTAAAGAATTAAAAAAGGTGCTGAAAAATGGAGAGAGAGATTTTGAGTCCGTATTTATGAATACTATTCGGTTTTATTGTCCTGAAAAGGAGGAGGCAATTTTGGTTGATAAGAATCCTTTTTATACGTTGAATTTAAAACTTATAAAAAAAACTTTTCCCAATGCTAAATTTATTGCTTTGATTCGTGATTTTAGAGATAGGCATGTGTCCGTTGAAAAACATTATGGAGGTAGTATTGTATCTACTGTTGTTAGATCTTCTTTGTGGTCAAGATTTAATCAGGAAATACTGAATTTAAAAAATGAAAATGAGGATCAATGTCATATAATAAGGTATGAGGATATGGTATTGGAATCGGAAGCAAGCATACGAGAGGTTTGTGAGTTTTTGAATATTGGTTTTAAGATCGAAATGCTGACTCAGAAAAAGAGGAGGATGATAGTTAAGGAGGAAGGGGAGGTACAGGTTGCAATGAATGAGATGCATAAACAAAGTTTTGAACCTATTTCATCTTTGAAAATCGGTCAATGGAAAGAGAAGTTAAGTGATGGTGTAATGCGTGAGATAACTTTTTTTAATGGAGAAATGGCTGAGAAACTTGGTTACACTGAAGTGCTTAAGTTGGGAGAACAAGATGTAAAAGATATAAAAAGAAAGTACTTATTTCGTTATAAGTTTGGTAAGATTTTGTTGTGGTTGAATATAAAATCATATTCATTACCACTATGGCTTCAAAAGTTGTTGATAGATTTTTATAGAAGGTTTATTTTGAAGGGTTAAAATAAATTCCTTAACGGTTTTAAAACATATGCTGATGCTGTAGCGATATTAAATAATATTAACTGAATAGGCATAGGAAGTTTTCTCATAATAGGAATTTTAGTGCTTACTGATTGAAGGAAGAGTGACGCTAGTACTTTAGCGCAGATTATTTTCTTTTTATGCAGATATTCAGGTCTTATGACATCAAATAATAGAATATAGCGTTCATCATGTGCATTGTTCCAAGCTTTGTGTTTATGGGCGTCACAGAATATTAATAACTTGCCTTCTTCCCATGATACGGATTTGTCATTCACTTGAAAGCCTACTTCAGGTAATTCTCCAGGGATTACAAGGCCTAAGTGACATCTGATTATTCCGTCAGTGTCTCCAAAATGTTCTTTAATTTCTGATTGTGCAGATAATTTGTTGAATGATGCGCTAACAATACCGGGGATTTTGTCTAAGGTTTTAGTTGTTATAGGAGCAAGTTTTCTGTTTTTTTTGAATAAAACTCCCCAAGCGCTAAAAGGGATTGTTTTCCAACTATTCTTTTTGGAGACAATATCTTTATCGAAGTACGGAGTTAATTCTTTTCCCGAGTTGATTATTTGGTCTAATTCGAGTTTTATTGCATGCCAGTTATTTTCAACTTCTTTCGTCCATTTAAAATTTTTAGGATCAAAAAAATCGGGTGCATTTCCCTTATAACCATCTCGTGTTATGAATGAATAGAATAATTTCGATTTATCCATTATGAATGTTTTAATATTACTCCTTTTTTCTGCTGATATGGATAAATAATCCAGAGTAAGCATTTGACTCCATAAAAGATTATGCGGTGAATCCATTTGGGCCATTTTAAGAAGCCTTTAATTTTACTGCCTATCCATTGAAGTAAAAGAAATGATCTAACATTTAAGCAAATGCTTTTTTGCTTTTCAAGGAATGGTTCTCTAATAATATCAAATAAAAATATTAATCGATCCGTATTGGAGTTGTTCCATGCGGTATGCTCTTTGGCATCTGTAAAAATTAGAAGTTTACCATTCTCCCATGATCTTTGCTCATCTTCAACTTGAAATCCAAGCGCTGGTAGAGAAGCATTAATTTGTATGCCAAGGTGACATCTAAATATAGCATTTGTATCACCTTGATGTTTTTCTAATTTTGCTCCAGCCTTTAATAAATTCATGCTTGCGCTAACCATAAAGGGGTATTTGTCGAGCATTTTTTTTACCGAAGGAGCTTTTTGTATATTTTCTTTTACATCTATACCCCAAGTTTTAAAGGCTAGCGTGGTCCATTCAGTATTTTCAGATACTACTGCTTTTGAGTAATAAGGAATCAGTGCTCCCTTTCTTTCTTCCAAAATTTTTAGTAAATCACATTTTAAATTCTCAGATTGTTCCATGATATCTTTAGCCCAAACAAAATCTTTAGGATTAAAGAAATTTGGTTCAGTGCTTTTATATTTTGGCATCCAGTAATTGTACCAGATGTGTTGTGATTTTATCAAAATGATTTAGAATTATTTTTAGTAAATTTAGAAAATATTGACGAGTTTAGAAAGAAAAATGTAAATTAGTATAATCATGTTTTACAAACCCCATTCATATGATTTTACCAAGGTTTTTTCTGAAAACTTTGTTGAAATATATAAAGAGTTAATGTCAATAATTGACTTGCCTTTATCTAGTTTGGATAAACAAACTTGGGCTGGGGAAAGACCTTCGTATCTAAAAACAAAAGGAGATGAAAGTTTGGCTTGGAAAACATATGTATTTAAGTTTTTTGGAATTAAACATCTGCCTAATTTGAAGTCTTGTCCTACTATATCAAATTTGTTAGGAAGATTCCCTGAAATTGTTACTGCTGAATTTTCTATGCTTGCTCCTCATTCTCATATATTGCCACATAGAGGATATACGGGTAAATTACTGCGCTCTCATTTAGGGATGGTTATACCCAATGGTGATTTGGGGATTAAGGTTGGGGGTAAAACTGAAATGTGGAGTCAAAATGAATGGCTTGTATTTGATGATTCCATTCAACATGAAGCATGGAATCATACATCAGAAAATAGAATCGTTTTGATGATTGATTTTGAACCAAACTTAGATAAAAAAAAGGCCCTTCAGATTTCAAAGGATATATTGTCCAAAACAAATGATAAACATATGATGGATATTGCTCCTAATGAAACTTGGTTAGAATGGTTAGATAATGGTTGTTTTCCTAAGATTGACGTTTAACTATGGAGTCGTTTTACAATATAAGGCATCTAGATTGGGTTCAAGAATTAGAAAAAAACTTCAATGTTATCAGGGAAGAGGTATTAGAATTACTTAATAAAAAAGTAGAAAGCGGCTTTTGGCTTAAAGCACACCCTGATTATGTAACAGGCACTTCATGGAAGACATTTGAGTTAATATTTTTTGGTATGAAGATAAATGAGAATGCAGGTTTGTGTCCTAAGACCTATCGGTTGATATCTAAAATACCAGAACTAATTACAGTGGATTTTTCTTTGTTGCCAGCAAAGACACGAATACTTCCTCATAAAGGGTATTCAACAATGATTTTAAGATCTCATCTTCCTTTAGTTGTGCCAAATGGAGATTTAGGAATTAGAGTTGAAGGTGAGACAAAAATGTGGAAGGAAGGTGAGTTATTAAGTTTCGATGATTCACTTATTCATGAAGCTTGGAATGAAACAAATCAAGATAGAATTGTAATGATGATTGATGTTGCCAAGCCAGATGGTGCTTATAGTAAAAATGAAATTTGTGAGTATAAAATAGCCAACATGGATGATCCTTTTTTATTATCAATGGCTAGCAAAGAACAGTGGAAAGAAATGTATAGAAATAAAGAAATAAACCTTAAAGATTTGTCAATGTAATTTGTTGATTAATAGATTGATTAACTTCAGGTAGGTTTAGATTAGATATTTGACCTTCTATAATCATCGTGCCATTTGTCTCTGTATATAATTGAGCTGATTTTCTAAGTTTTTTTGATCTTTTATTGAATGTTTCTTTCGTTAATATGTACCAAATATTTTTGCTGTTTTCTTGTCCTGGTATTTTTATGTAACCAAGAAACTCATTGTATTTTTGAGCAATTGGGTTATCAGGAAGAACTCTAACAAAAGACTTATCACCAATTTTTAAAACATTAAAAATATAATCAAGGAGGCTTAGGGAAGCAAATAATGGATAGGGTGAACCTTGGTAGTTTTTATCCCAAATAAAAATTCCTCCTTCTCCATATTGATCTTTTAAGTTAACATTTCGGCAATTGATTACACCAATGGCAATGTTGTTTACTTGTATCAAGAAATAATAATTAAGTTCATTGTTTATCGATAAAAACCACTCTTTTTGTTGTGAACTTGTAATGGTCTTTTTATATGCCATTGTTCGTTTAATACTAGGATGATTTCTCCATTTTCTTATCAATTCAATGTCTTGCTCTTGAACTCTTTTTAATGTTACACCGTATTGATTAATGGATAATGTCATATTTCTTTTTCAATGGAGAAAACAGGACTATTATTGCTGTTTCGAAACAATTTACCAAGATATTCACCAATTATGCCTAGTGTGAAAATTATGACACCTGCAGAAAAGGCAATTGTTACAATTAAGGCAGTAAACCCTTGAACCGGAACATTGAAGAAAGTATGTTTGACGATAAAATAAGCGCCAATGCAAAACATTATAAGGGCCGAAATAAAGCCAAATACTTTAATCGCTTTTAGCGGTAAAAGGCTTGAGTAAATGACCACGTCTTCTCCTAGTTTAAAAAGGTCTTTAATAGAGTAGTGTGATTGTTTTCTTTTGCTTTTTAGATGAGGCACAGTGACGAAATTAATACTTGAAGTATGCCAAAATATTGCTTCGTCAAGGAAGACGAAATTAGTAGCTCTTTCTGCAATGGACTTAGCAATATCACTTTTAATCAATCTAAAGCTTGAGCCATTTACTTTGTTGTCTCCGCCTACCAATTTTGAAATTATTTCGTAGCAGAATTTAAAAAACTTCTTTAAGGGTGACCTGTTGGCTCTTTTAAATTTTCCGTATACAACATCTGCATCATTTGATTTTTGACTTGCAATAAGTTTATTAATGTCTGATGGTGAAGTTTCGATATCATCGTCTATGGTTATTACCCACGGACTTTTGGAGGCTAAAATACCTGCGCAAGTAGCGTTGTGTTGGCCAAAGTTTTTTCTTAATTTGAGTCCTCGAACGATTGAATGTTTGTCTTTTAAGTATTTGATTGTATTCCAACTTTGGTCAAGGCTGTTGTCATCTACTAGAATAATTTCTTGTAAGTGATGTTCACTTTCTTCAAATGTTGAGATTATTAGATCAGTCAATTCCTCAATAGAATTCTCTCCATTAAAAACAGGAACTACTATACTATAACTTTGACTATTCATATTCATTTGCTTCCGATTGTTAAACCTCCATCCATTACTAGGTTTTCACCGGTAATCCATTTGCTTCTGTTAGATAATAGAAAACCAACAGCATTTGCAATGTCTTCAGTTGTGCCAAAACCTAGGGGGTATTGTTCTTCATATTTTTTCATTTCATCTTCACCGGTTGCTTCCATTGTTTTGTTGAATATCTCTGTTTTAACTAGTCCTGGTGAAATTAAATTAGCTCTCAATAGATTGTGATGTTCTAAGGCTAATGTCTTTACGAAAGATTCGAGTCCACCTTTGGATGTGACATATAGTCCACCTCCTAGATAGGGGAATTTTGATGAAATTGAAGAAATATAAACCATGGAACTTTTTGGGTTTATTTTCTTTTGTTTTAATAATTGACTAGTGAGCAGTACAGCAGATTTAAGATTGATGTTCATGACTTCGTCAAAGTGCTTTTCTTGTATAAATTTAATAGGCATCGGTTTGATTATTCCGGCACAATGAACCAATCCGTCTAGGTTTTTACAAGAATGTGCTAGTTTTTTTATTTCATCAAAATTAGAAAGGTCTGACGCAAAGAATTGCGGTTTAAGAACAAACTTATTGGCTATTTCTTCTAGTTTTTCAATATTTCTACCGGTTAATGTAACTTTTGCTCCATATTCTACAAGTAATTTGGCGCACTCACTACCTATTCCTCCGGAAGCCCCAGTAATTAAATAATGCTTACCTTTTATGTTAAGAAAGTTACTCATATTTCTATCAATTCTGGTATTATTAAATGTGATGTGCTGACTATTGCAGAGCCCCAAGATAAACCAACTCCAAATCCACACAATAGAAGTTGTTTGTTGCTGGTTGTTAGTTCTTTGCTAATCTCTGTTTGTAAAGTAAGTGGTATTGAACCAGAACTTGTATTTCCAAAATTTGGTAAGGAGTAAGGTACTTTTTCTGGTGCTATTTTAAGTTTTTTTCTTATTGTTTCGTTAATGATTTTGTTTGCTTGGTGAAAAAGGTAATAGTCAATGGTGTCAATATCTTTACTACAGTATTCTAAAATTTCCTTTATATTTTTAGGTACTTCTTTAATTGAAAAATTGAAAATATCCAAACCTTCCAAAATAATATTGAGTTCGTGTCTTTTAATGCCTGGTGAAACTTCCTTTACTGTTAATGAATTTTCATGAAACTTATGTTTTGTGCCACCGCCTTTAATCATAATAGACTTGTGGCCTTTGCCATCGCTTCCTAGGTTAAACCATGAAGGAGAGGCGTTTAAGTCATATTCCAATGCTGTTGCAGATCCGGAGTCTCCAAAAAGTGGATACGAACTTTTATCTTCGTAATTAACTGAGTTTGTAGAAACATCGCCACATAAAAGTAACCCTCTTTTTATGCCGCCAGCAGCAATTAGTGAACTTAAAATGTACAATCCATATACATAGCCTGAACAACCTAGATTAATGTCAAATGCTATTGTTTTCTTCGAAAGGCCAAGTCTATCTTGCAGAATAATTGAAGTGGCGGGTAAATAGTAGTCTTGACTTTGGGAAACGAAAATCAACGCATCGACCGAGTCTTTTTCCCATTCAAGTTTTGAAATTAATTGATTTGCTGCTTCAAAACACATATCGGAAGCACAAAGACCTTCTGGAGCAACTCTTCTGTTTTCAATGCCTGTTGTTTTTATCAGCATTTTTCTTTCTTGTTCAGAAATTAGTGTATAGTCTAGATTAGATAAACTATTTTTTGGGACACAATTACTTATTCCCTTAATTGATATGTGATCGATTTTGTGAATCATTTTAATTTTGAAACTACAACATCAAACAATTCTTGAATAGTGTTGGTTGCCTTTAAATCACTGCCTGTTAGAGAAACATCCCATTCAGTGTCTACCAAGGCAATGATTATTAATGCATGCATAGAACCCCAGTTTTCAATTTCTCTATAGTTTGTATTGGCGTGTAAACTATCGCTAGGTACATCTTCAAATTCTTCTTTTAATTTAGTAATAAAGTCTTCTATAGAAATCATATTTTTAGTTTTTAATAATTGTGGCAGACCAAGAATATCCAATGCCAAATCCGGCAATGAAAATGTTGGAGTTAGGTTGTATTAAGTTTTGTTTAATGGCATTGGAAAGCGCTATCGGAATTGAAGCCGAAACGGTGTTTCCGTAATCTTCAAGAGAAGAAATTACCTTTTCAGGAGCAATGTTCAATTTTTTGGAAACATATTTTATAACAATTCCACTGGCTTGATGAAAAATGAAATAATCGATATCTGATTCTTTTAAATTGTTTTTATGTAAAACTGCTTCAAATAGAGGGGGGATTTCTCGCAATGAAAACTTTAGTATTTCCAAACCGTTCATTTCCATTCTCCCAATTTTTAATCCACCTACATTTTTGTGTTTTTCTAACCAATCAAAATCCACAGGATTTCTTGCGCCACTACCTTTAATAATTAGGTTTTCCGCACCTAGTCCGTCCGTGCCAAAAGAGAATTTGCCAATTTCAAACCCTTTAGTATTGGTAATTAAGGTTGCAGCTGCTGCATCGGAAAAAATGGATTTTAAATAGTAATCATTAGGGTGCACAACTTTGGATGGCATATCTGAAGTTATGAATAGTATGTTTTGAGCAGTACCATTCTCTATTAATGCTTTGGCCATTATTAAGCCATTGGTAAAGCCGGCACACCCCATAGGAATGTCTATGGCTAAACAGTTTTTACTTAATCCCAATTGTTCGTGAATCAGGCAAGCAGTTGCAGGACCAACGTAATCTAAAGCACTGGTGCAATATAAAAGAAAGTTAATGTCAGTTTTTTTTATGTGAGCGTTCTCCTTGAAAAACTTTTTGCCAACACTAACTGCAAGATCTGAAGCAAGTTCTTCTTCAGATGTGATATAGCGAGTTTTAACACCTGTTTGTTTTAAGATTTCATCCTGTGGTATGTCGAATTGTAAGGATAAATCCACATTGCTAAGCGTGTTCTGTGGAACATATGTTTCTACAACTTGAATATACGCTTTTTCCATCCTTGGTAGTTAATGATGTTAAATTTAATACAAGGTAATAAAAAAAATCTAATCTATTCTGAAGAGTTTAACAACTTCATGTATTCTTCTGCTTCACTAATTCTATTAAGGCTTTTTAGGACTTCAACTATTTTATTGATGGTAGAAATTCTTTTTAGTTTCAATTGAGGAAGTAGATTGTTTTTGTTTTTTATTTCTTGTGGATTTGTGGATTTATCATTTACTATGTCGCTAATGTTTTTGTCAATGTCTGTTATGGTTAAATCCAAATACTTGATGCAGTTGTTGGCATCATTTAGTTTGAAGTATGCTTTGTATATGTGTTCATAGAACTCATGTTGATACTCAAATGGTTGATTTTCACAGACTTTAATATTGAATTCAATTTGCTTTTTGTAATTGTTGCTCAATGTAAAATATTCATTAAGACCTTTGTATGGAGGGTAATATTCAGGAGATAATTCAATGCTTTTTTCAAAGTGTTTGACGAGGTTTTTTTCAAAATATTTTACATTGTTATTTACATATTCATTAATTTCCTTTTGAGAAACTTTGCCGTAGGTATTGGCTGCATGAAATTTACTTAATATATCAGATGCTATGAAATTGAACAGGTGTTTGTCTAGATTACCACTTTTATAACTTTCCACAATTTCCTGACTATTTTGCATTATTTTTTGTTTGAAGGTTTCTTTAGAAAATAATCCTTCAATTTCAAGTTTTGTAATCGAGTTAATAGTGTTGTTCTCTAAATTGGATAAGAAGTCTTGTTCTGTTTTTGCATTAGAAGCCGAAAGTTGAATTAGTTTTGGAGTGAAGAGTCTGAATTTTTCCAATTTTGATCCAATTTTAATGAAAACAGATTTAAAATTTTCAACAGGAGTTGGTTCCCAAACGGAATCATAAATGAAATCATGTCCATTTTGAGCCATGATATTGTTGGTCTTGTAGAGCCAAAGTTCTAAGTTTCCTAAATTGAATAACGCTTCAACATAGTTGCTATCCAATTCAACGGCTTTTTTAAAATAGAAATATGAAGAATCTACATCTCCATCAAAGGTGTAAAAGTATGCGCCAAGATTATTGTAAGTAATAGCGTATTGATCAAAGATGGATATACTTTTTAATAGATGGGTGTAACTATCGTCTATGTTTGTTTGGTAGGTTGATAAGGGGGCGTTTAAAGTTTGTTGATTAAGGGCTGTGCTGTAGTGGGACTGAGCTAACATTGTTTGTGCTTTAAATGATTTCTCAAGGTTGACAATGTCGGTTTGATATAGAGAATGTTCAGATTCCCAAGCTTTGGATCTTTGCACAATGGTTAAAAATGAAATAGCAGAGATGACTACCAGGGCAAATTTACTGGCTCCAATTAAACCTTTAAATTTCGCGTTGTCAGCAAATATATAAGTATAAATTAATGAAGCAATTGTTATTGCGAATCCTAATGAAGCAACGTATGCGAATCTTTCTGCTATTATTCCTACAGCTGGAAATAATAAGTTGCACGCTCCTCCTATGCTCAAAAGATAAAACCAAACTCCAAAACTCCAAATCTCTTTCTTATTAGTTCTGCGAAACATCAAGAAGCATCCCACCACCATCACTAATGCGGTAATTATTACAATAGGGTAACTCCAGTCTGCAATAGGGACCTGATCATAACCATAATAATACCTCAATGGATATGGAAATAAGAGTAATACAAAATAGTAATAGTTGGAATAAAAGAACATGGGGATTCTATCAGAAAAATCCATGTAAAACAATGGATTTTCAAAGTATTGTTTTGTTCTTGCCACTGGGTCTGAAAGTAGTACTAGATTCATTCCTTTGAATAGAATATAAGCAACAATTAGGGAAGCAATAACTGGAAGTAATTTTTTGAATTTGAAAGTTCTAAAGTAGTATAAGGCAAGTGGTATTATGGCCAGGAAAATCATTCCATTTTTTTTACTTAAAATACTTAACAATATGAATAACCCAACTAGTATTAGGTTGAGTGCTTTTTTGTTATCATAATAGGTGATGGCATTTTTAAGAGCTAATAGTCCAAAGAGAAAAGCAAGCAATTCATCTCTACATTTTATATTGTTTACAACCTCAGAATGTAATGGATGAATAAGAAATATAAGGCAGGTTATAATTGTGAGGATGTATTTATCTTCTCCCCATAGTTGATTTAATAATCTAAATAGGACTAGAATAGAAACTGCATAAAGTAGAATGCTTATGGTATGACTTACACTAGGGTTGCTGCCAAAGAACTGATATTCAATAGCAAAAGTGGTGGTAACAACAGGACGATAAGCATAACTTTGTTTTGCATTAACAACAAAGTGACTTGTGAAAATAGTTGGAATTGCTGAAATACCGCCTTCAATAGTTGGATGTTTACTATTGGGTGTTGAGGTTACAAGATTGTCATCAAGTGAGTAACCATTTTTAATTGAAGAACCATAAAGAATAAAAGCAATTACAAAAATAGCAATGTAGTAAATTCTGAAATTCCTTTGTGTATTCTCTTGTGGGGTTTGCATTACGCAAATCTAAAAAAGTAAATCTAAAAAAGAGAATAAATGGGTTACTTCTTTGTAAATGACTCAGTTGAATTGTCATAACTAATCCAATAATCATCTTTGGGCAATGAAGAAACATCAACAGAACTGCTGTAGCCTTTTAGAACAAGGTCTCCATATTTGTTGTGAATTTCAAAACCTGTTTCATTAGAGAAGACGATTTCTTGCTTACTTTTAGTATAGGTGTATGTAAGTTTAGGTTTGGTAGATTCTATATCTACAGAAGTGGACTTTTTTATTTTGCCTTCAGGATCTATCTGAATAACTCTAAATTTGTTTAAATCTGAGGTGAAGTCAACATGAAAAGCATAGTTTGAAATCTCTTTCTTACCAGAACCTTGTACTTCTCCAATGTCAATCCATTTATTCCATTTGTATTGTTGCACAATAAAAGGAAGGGAACCTGTTTCGTTTTTTGTAATCCACTCTAAAATTTGATTATCATTAATTTTGATGTCCACGGTTTCAAAAGTTGGCTTCGGTTTTAGGCCGCCAGGATTTAAAACTTTTGGAGCACAGCCACTTTTGTGCTTAATCTCAATGATAATATCTTCTCCTAACTCAAAGTTGTAAGGCACTAAATCAATCTCGAATGCGCTAGAGTTGATTTCGTCAAAAATGATTTTGCCATTCACTCTTATTTCATATGCGCAAAACCCAAATCCTTCAGCACCAATGGCTTGGGCTATAAATATGTTCCTTTGCTGGTATTTCCCTTCAAGTATAATTATACCTTCTTTGTCATCAATTCCTCCTGCAAAAAGCGCAAAGGGAAATAAAGTAAGTATGAGTATGTATATTAAAGTTTTCAACATTTATTATAAATATGAGTACAAAAGTATAACAAAGTTAATTTTATTGCTCATATTTTTTATACTAATAATACGGTCTTTGCTAAAAGAATGATAAACAATAAGATTTTGTTTATAAAATGCTCAAATCACTTTAAATAAACAAAAATTCTTCCGTGATTTTTGGCGTCTTTATCTATCCTCTTTATGGCAGATTTGTAATTAGTCTTTTCCATAAACTTGAGCACTTTCTTTTTTAATTGGCCGCTGCCTTTGCCTGGTATGATTTCGATTTCTTTAATGCCTAATTCAATGCCTTCCTGGAGGATGTTGTTGAGCGCGGATTCTATCGCTTTTGCGTTATTGTAGATTGGGTGTAGGTCTAATTTTAAAGAGGCCATTTTATTCCTTTGGATTTTTTTTGTTGTAAAGGTCTAATGTGGCTTGGATAATTTTCTCTACCATCATTCTGGTGTAATTAACATCCCATTTCAATTTTCCAGAATATTCATCAAACCTAGCAATGCCTATTGGTTTTGTGTATAGAAAGTCAACTTCTAATTCTTTTTGATATTTAAAGAGACTAACGTCTACTTTAAGTGAACCTTTGGACTTCGTTTTTGCAACGGGATTTTTGGTACTAACGAGTAGGTGTTTGGAGACGTACCCTGATTTTGTAAATTCAATCTTAAAAATATGCTCTCCTGAAAGAATGTATTTTAGACGTCCGTTTTGAGTCACTACGCTGTCTGTTAGTTGGTTGTCTTGGGATATGTATACTTTAACCACGTTCAATTTACCGCCCATGCTTTCTACTTCCGATATTTTGGCATCAAATTTCACTATTCTCTCACTTTCTTGACTGTATGAGGTCAAAAAGAGGAAAATAAAAAATGATATTGCTTGGAGTTTAATAATGGTAAACGTGTTTTTGGTGCAATGATGTTTATGTGGTAAATCCAAAAGTATTATCCTCGTGATTTTATGAGTTTGGTGATTCCTTCCATAGCCACATTAAACGTTGTTTGATTAATTGTTCTAATTGTTTTAAAAACAGAAGTATTCTTAAGCAATGGATCTGTTTTTGCACCTTCTTCGATTATTTTCAACCAAAGTTCAGTGAAACTCTTGCCTTCTTTTCTCGCTTTTTCATGCAATGAATTGGCAATGTCTGAAATTTCCAAGTTTTGGATTTTGGGTTTGCTATCTTGTACTTTTTTAGAAACATTTTCAACGTCAACAAGGTTGTTAGGCGTCTTTTTTAGAAAGTCTTCCTTGCTTTTTACGTCATCCAATTCTATTGTGTTTGGATTTTGAGTTAAAAAATCGTTTAAATCCTTTAAAGTTGATCTACGTGCCATAACTTAAATTTTTTCTAAAATTGTTTTAGTAATACATCTGTACTTTCTTTCACTTTTGAATGTGCTTGGTGCAGTGAAAATTTTTCTTTGTGGTACAAATGTTTCGAACATCTCTACGTCTAAATTACTCAAAGTATCTTTAATGGTTTTGATGCGTGTGTGACTGTGTATTCTATTTGGCAGAATAAATATTTTTAACTTAGGATTGAGTTTTTCAGCAGGCTTGAGGTCTTTTACAGTTTGGTATGCAACCAATAAGTCATTCTGCGTTAAACTTGTTGTAATAATTACCATGTCACTCACTAAGCAAAGTTCTTTTATGCCTTGATCTGTGGTCTTTCCTGCACTGTCTACAATCACAAAGTCATATGCATTGGCAGTTCTTAATGTCTCTAATTCCTCTGATATTTCATCATCAGTAGAAGCAACAATTGGGAATATTTTTTTCTCATTTAGTTTGTACTTAAAGACATCAATTTTTCTTGAAGAAATCAATGTGTAGTTAGGGTCGGTTTCTACTAGTAAAACTTTTTTCTTCATGTCATGTAACGAAGTGGCTAAATTGATAGCATTAGTAGTTTTGCCAGACCCACCTTTACGGCTTATGAATGAAATAACTTTTGTCATAATGAAGAGATTAAAAAATTTCTTTTGCGATTCTTTTTACTGCAGCACCTTTTCCCATGGTGTAAAAGTGTAAAACAGGAGCTCCTTTTTCGATGAGGTCTTTAGCTTGTTGTATTCCCCATTCTACACCTAATTCAGTGACATCAGCATTGGTTTTACATTTATCTAATGCTGTAGACAATTCCATAGGAAAATCTATGTGAAAAAATTTAGGAAGGAATGTTTTGTGTACTAAACTTGTGATGGGCTTTAACCCTGGTATTATTGGAACATTAATACCAATAGCTCTACACTTGTCAACAAATTCAAAATATTTGTTGTTGTCATAAAACATTTGTGTTGTTATGTATTCTGCTCCGGCATCCACTTTTGCTTTTAGATGCTCCATGTCAGACTCCAAATTCATCGCTTCAAAATGCTTTTCTGGATAGCCAGCACAACCGATGCAAAAGTCTGTTGGTGAGTTTTTATGATCGTCATCCAAATAAATACCATTGTTCATTTTACCAATTTGATTGATTAAATCAATAGCATATTTGTGTCCACCTTTATTGGGTTGGAAAATTTGTTCTGTTTTTATCGGGTCACCTCTCAATGCAAGGATATTGTCGATTCCCAAAAATTTTAAATCAATTAATGCGTTCTCCGTTTCCTCAACATTAAACCCTCCACATATTAAATGCGGAACAGCATCAACCTTATATTTGTTCATTATTGCCGCACAAATACCAACTGTACCAGGACGTTTTCTAATGGATATTTTCTTCAGTAATCCATCTCCCATATCTTTGTATTTGTACTCTTCACGGTGGTATGTTACATTTATGAATTTGGGCTCAAATTCAATAAGTGGATCAATTCCTGCGTATATGTCTTCAATACCTTTGCCCTTTAGAGGTGGTATGATTTCGAATGAGAAAAGCGGCTTTTTTGATTCCTTTATATAGTCTACTACTTTCATTAAAAATGTTAATTTGACGACAAAGATAGGTCAGGGAGTTAAAATAATCTATTGGTAATTAATTGTTTTAAAAATATTTGCAAAACATCGTGTAAAATATAGTAGTTTTGTCTTTACGGAAATACATTTATGAAGAATATTAGAAATTTTTGCATTATTGCGCACATTGATCACGGTAAAAGCACCTTGGCGGATAGATTACTGCAGACTACCAATACTATTTCAGATAGAGATATGCAGAGTCAAGCTTTGGATGATATGGATTTGGAAAGAGAGAGAGGTATCACCATTAAAAGCCATGCTATTCAGATGGACTTTGTCTATGAAGGAGAACATTATGTTTTAAATCTTATTGATACCCCTGGTCACGTGGATTTTTCATATGAAGTTTCTCGATCTATTGCTGCTTGTGAAGGTGCATTGCTTATTGTGGATGCTTCTCAAGGTATTCAGGCACAAACTATTTCTAATCTGTATTTAGCAATAGAAAATGATTTAGAAATTATACCAATATTAAATAAAATGGATCTTCCTGGGGCAATGCCTGAGGAAGTAACGGATCAAATAGTAGACTTAATTGGCTGTGACCCTGCAGATGTTATTAGAGCAAGTGGAAAAACAGGATTAGGTGTTGAAGATATTTTGGAGGCAGTAATAAAAAGAATTCCAGCACCCGAAGGAGACGAAAATGCTCCTCTTCAAGCCATGATTTTTGATAGTGTATTTAATCCTTTTAGAGGAATTATCGCCTATTTTAGAGTTGTTAATGGTGTGATGAAAAAAGGTGACAGAGTGCAGTTTGTCAATACTAAAAAGCAATATGATGCGGATGAAATTGGGGTGCTGAAAATGGATTTGCTTCCTAAAAAAGAGGTAAGAGCTGGAGATGTAGGGTATATAATTTCTGGGATAAAAAAAGCCAATGAAGTTAAAGTAGGAGATACCATCACAACAGTGGACAACCCTTGTCCAGACGTAGTTCAAGGTTTTGAGGATGTAAAACCAATGGTTTTTGCTGGTGTGTATCCTGTGGATACAGATGAGTATGAGGAGTTGCGTTATGCTATGGAGAAACTACAATTGAACGATGCTTCGCTTGTTTTTGAACCAGAAAGTTCTGTGGCGCTGGGATTTGGTTTTAGATGTGGATTCTTAGGAATGTTACACATGGAGATCATCCAAGAAAGATTGGAACGTGAGCACAACATGACTGTGATTACTACTGTGCCCAATGTTAGTTATAAGGCATATTTGCACAAAGGTAATGAGATGGTTACTGTTAATAATCCTTCGGATTTACCGCCAACTTCACATTTAGCCTATATCGAAGAGCCTTTTATTAAGGCCACTATCATTACTAAAGCAGAATTTGTGGGGACAATTATGACGCTTTGTATTGAGAAAAGAGGAATGTTGACTAATCAAGTGTACTTGACTCAAGATAGAGTAGAATTAACTTTTGATATGCCGATGGCTGAGGTAGTGTTTGATTTTTATGATAAATTAAAGACCATATCTAAGGGGTATGCGTCTTTCGACTATTACCCAACCAACTATGTTAAATCAGATTTGATTAAACTAGATATTCTTTTGAATGCTGAACAAGTGGATGCTTTATCTGCTTTAGTACATAGGAGTAACGCACATAGTTTGGGGAAGAAAATATGTGTTAAGTTGAAAGAGTTAATCCCAAGACAGCAGTTCGAAATTCCTATTCAGGCTGCCATTGGAGCAAAAATAGTTGCTAGAGAAACCATCAAAGCATTGCGAAAAGATGTTACAGCCAAATGTTATGGAGGTGATATCTCTCGTAAACGTAAATTACTTGAAAAACAAAAAGCTGGTAAGAAACGAATGCGTCAAGTAGGAAGAGTGGAAGTCCCACAAGAGGCTTTCTTGGCTGTGTTGAAGTTAGATTAGAGAGTTTTTAGTGCTGAATTTGAGGAGGTTACTGTATTTTTTTATGTAGGACTAAAAATCTCAAATTTCAACACTAAAGTTTCAAATAAGTAATAGCTAACAAAATATATCTAAATTGTTAAAAATTTAGTTGTCATTTTGTTCTTTGTAACTGAAACATAAACTCTAAATTTGCAGCATGATTCCACAAGACAAAAACGCTGTACTTTTATTCGCTGATGGTACGACTTTTTATGGCAAATCTTGCGGTGCTGAAGGTACCGCTACTGCCGAAATCGCTTTCAATACCGGGATGACTGGTTACCAAGAAATTTTTACGGACCCCTCTTATTATGGCCAAATGGTTGTCATGGCGGCAACGCATATTGGAAACTATGGAGTGCATGAGGATGAGGTAGAATCTGATTCCGTGAAGATTAAAGGATTGATCGTAAAGAAATTTGCTTATAAACCATCACGTTACGGTAATAAAATCTCATCTCTTCAAGATTATTTGGAAAAATATAATGTGGTAGGTATTAGAGATGTGGACACTAGAGCTATTGTAACTTACATTCGTAAAAACGGTTCTCAAAATGCTTTGATTTCCACGGATTGTGAAGATTTGGATAGATTAAAAGCAGAATTAGCCAAAACACCTTCCATGAAAGGTATGGAGTTGGCTTCTAAAGTTTCTACAAAAGAAAAATACACAGTTGGTAAAGGTGATTATAAAGTTGCTTTATTAGACTTTGGCGTGAAGAAAAACATTATCAGAAGCTTGCAAGAAAGAGGTTGTGAAGTTACTGTTTATCCTTATGATACACCTGCAGAGGAAATTCTTGCAGGAGGTTATGATGGTATTCAATTGAGCAATGGCCCAGGTGATCCTGAACCACTGGTTGATGTGGTTGAAAATATTAAAAAACTAGTCAATTCAAATATTCCAATTTTTGGAATTTGTCTAGGACACCAGTTGTTGGCAATTAGTCAAGGAATGAGAACTGAGAAAATGCACAATGGACACAGAGGTATCAATCATCCTATCTTCAATCTATTGACGCAAAGAGGAGAAATTACTTCACAAAATCACGGGTTTGTGGTGAAAATGGAAGATGCAGAAGCTAATGATAATATCATAGTGACGCATAAACACCTTAATGATGGAACTTTAGCAGGAATTGCACTGAAAAATAAAAAAGTCTTTTCTGTACAATATCATCCAGAAGCGTCACCTGGACCGCATGATTCTAGATATCTTTTTGATCAGTTTGTAGAGAATATGAAATTAGCTAAAGAAGTTATTAGCGCATAATTTAAATATAAAAAAATCACAAATACAATTAACCATTAAACATTTAACACAATGGCATATATAGCAAAAGTACACGCAAGACAGATTTTAGATTCAAGAGGTAACCCAACAATTGAAGTGGATGTGTATACTGACGCTGGAACAATGGGACGTGCTGCTGTTCCTTCTGGAGCTAGTACTGGTATTCATGAGGCGGTTGAGTTGCGCGATGGTGATAAAGGGTATTACATGGGTAAAGGTGTTTTAAAAGCAGTAGATAATGTTAATACCATCTTAAATGAAGAACTAAATGGAGCTTATGTCTTTGATCAGAATTTGATTGATAGAGCCATGATCTCTATGGATGGAACAGATAACAAAGGTAAATTTGGTGCTAATGCTATTTTAGGTGTTTCTTTGGCTTGTGCCAAAGCGGCTGCTCAGGTTACAGGTACTTCTCTACATAGATATATTGGTGGTGTAAATGCCAATACAATGCCTGTTCCAATGATGAACATCCTTAACGGAGGTTCGCATGCAGACAATAAGATAGATATTCAAGAATTTATGGTGATGCCATTTGGTGCGGAATCATTTAGTCACGCTTTGAGAATGGGGACAGAGATTTTTCACCACTTGAAAGATGTTTTGAAATCAAAAGGATTGAGTACTAATGTTGGTGATGAAGGTGGTTTTGCACCTAACTTAGGCTCTAACGAAGAAGGTATCGAGGTAGTGTTGAAAGCCATTGAAAAAGCAGGTTACAAACCTGGTGAAGATGTTTGGATTGCGTTGGATGCTGCAAGTTCAGAGTTTCACAATGCAGAGACTAATAAATATACATTTGAATCTACAGGTGATGTGTTGAGTTCTTCAGATCTTTGTAACTACTGGAAAGATTGGTCTAATAAATATCCTATCGCTTCTATTGAAGATGGGTTGGCTGAAGATGATTGGGCAGGCTGGAAACAATTGACAGATTCTATTGGTGACAAATGCCAATTAGTAGGTGA
>JBFHGR010000045.1:0-25533 GCA_041583015.1 Parvicella sp.
CGTAATTAACGGTTTTAAACCTAAGCATTTTAGTTTTAATGTGGAAGGCGGAAGATGTGACGCATGTGAAGGTGAAGGAGAAATTAAAGTCTCTATGCAATTTATGGCAGACGTTAGATTAACCTGTGAGCAATGTAATGGTCGTAAATTTAAAGATGAAGTATTAGAAGTAAAATTTGGTGAGAAAAACATTTACGATATTCTTAACCTTACAGTAGACGAAGCATTAGATTTCTTTAAAAGTGTAGAACACAAATCTTGTAAGAAAATCATAGACAAAATAGCGCCACTACAAGAAGTGGGATTAGGATATGTAAAACTAGGTCAATCCAGTAATACACTTTCTGGTGGTGAAGCTCAAAGAATAAAATTAGCTTCATTTCTTTCTAAGAAAAACAGTTCCAAAAAAACACTTTTTATATTTGATGAACCTACAACTGGACTTCATTTTCACGACATCAAGAAGTTATTAAAAGCTTTGAATGCGCTTATTGAAATAGGACACAGTGTAATTGTAATAGAACACAATGCTGAAATCATTAAATGTGCAGATTGGTTGATTGATCTAGGCCCTGAAGGTGGTGATGTTGGCGGTAATTTAGTTTTTGAAGGAACTCCTGAAGACATTATCAAGTGTAAAGAATCTTATACTGGTCAATTCTTGAAAAGTAAAATGGTGTAACACAATTCACTTATTGTTTGCCCATTGGTTAATTATTGATAATTATAAATTAAATTTTATGGCAAATACAATAGTAAGTTGTGAATGGTTATTAGAAAACCTTAACAATAAAAACTTAGTTATTTTAGACGCAAGTCCTCAAACAAATAAGTCTGGTTTACAAGCAGAAACTGATAATGTATTCATACCAAATGCCAGACATTTTAATTTAGCCAAGGACTTTAGTGATGTCAATGCTGAGTTTCCAAATACTTTCCCTAGTGAGCATCAATTCAATACCAATTCTCAGAAATTAGGTGTCAATCAAGATAGTATAATAGTTGTTTATGACAACCTAGGGATTTATTCTAGTCCAAGAGTTTGGTGGATGTTTCAATCTATGGGACATGAAAATGTATTTGTACTAAACGGAGGCCTTCCAGAATGGATAAAAAAAGATTACCCCGTAAATAACAGCCTACATGAAACATTTGAAAAAGGAAGCTTCCAAGGCAAATTAGACACTTCAGTAATAAAGGATTACACTTTTATGCAGTCTAATGCCTCCACTTGTACTTCACAAGTAATTGATGCAAGATCTAAAGGAAGATTTGAAGGAACTGCGCCAGAACCTAGAGAAGGATTAAAAAGTGGTGCTATCCCCTATTCTATTAATATTCCTTTTCAAGAAGTCATAAAAGGTGGCTGTTTAAAATCGAAAGAAGAATTAAAAGAAATTTTTAAAAAAGTTATTTCCAACAAGCAACCTAAAATTTTCTCTTGTGGTTCGGGACTTACTGCATGTATTATTTTATTAGCAGCAAAACACATTGGAATCTCTGACCTACACATTTATGATGGCTCCTGGACAGAATGGGCTACAAAACAAGGACAATTAAAGTGAATTTTATTGGGCTTCACCAAAATAAACCCAATGACCATTTTCCTTTATGAAAACTGAATTTTCGTGAATCTGTCTATTCATAAAACGCTCCATGAATGAGGCTTTAAACTCTACCGTTCCTGTATCATCATCTTCCGTTCCTCTTACTACATCAATAATTTCAAGACCCTGCCATTTTACCGACATAGCCCACCTTACAGTATCATGCTTGGTTGTAGGTTTTCGAGTTGATGAATGTTGACTTTCCATCAAGTAATTACCATTAGCCTTAACAAAAGCCGTGTAACGTGAGCGCATCAATTGCTCAGCCGTTTTGGCTTGGTGAATATCATTGTGAATGATTTCACAGCAATCTTTATACTCTTTGTTGCTTCCGCATGGACAAATATTTAATTTCATAAATGCAAATTTAATTGAAAATCGTCAGACATATATAAAAAATACTACTTTAGCAATATGCTTATATTTTTGAAACCTCTACTACTCATTTTTACTACTACTTCTTTTTTATTTTTGGATACTCACACTATTGAACCAGGTTTATACATCGCTAAAAAAGGAGGCGTCATAACTAAGTATGCCATCCTAGAGGTTCAGGGAGATTCTGCAACTTTCGAATCATTCATTATGTGGCAAGGTCAATGGGTGCCAGCAATAGGCACTTGGGATGAAAATTATACATCGCAAAAACTAGTTATAGACTCAATGGGAAATTACAGTAATGAAAATGTGTTAATTTACTCCAAAAAGAACTTTATTAAAGGAAAAATAAGCAATAGCACGGCAGGGAAACGGTTTGTATTTCAAAAAGTAGATAGTTTGCCAGAAAGTTACAAAAACATTAAGCTCAAAAGTGAAGAATTTTGCATTCAAAATATAAAAAATGAAGAATAGCGTATTTATAGCAACAAGTATAGACGGATTCATAGCCGACAAAAATGACAATATAGATTGGCTACACTCAATTCCAAACCCCAGTAATAATGACATGGGCTACAACGACTTCATATCATCAATGGATGGTATTGTTATGGGGCGTAAAACCTTTCAAACAGTTTGCAATTTTGATATTGAATGGCCATATTCAATACCTGTTTTTGTTTTATCAAACTCATTGAAAGAGATTGATGATAAATACATTGAAAAAGTCAAACTAGTCAAAGGATCTTTAACAAATGTCCTCAAGGAAATACACCAGCAAGGATGCAAAAAATTATACATTGATGGTGGAAGTACAATTCAAAGTTTTCTAAAAGAAAAACTGATTGATGAAATGACTATAACAACTATTCCTATCGTACTTGGTGGCGGCATTCCTCTTTTTGGTGACTTACCACATTCATTAAATTTCGAATGCATTGAAACCAATATTTATCTAGATAAAGTAGTTCAAAACAAATTTCGATTTGTTAATTAAATGTTTCAAATTAAAACACTATTGTTTATATTCTTATCACGCCTTCTTCTTTTCAATAAATGACATGACTAACTTTGTATTTATATAATCGCAAAAGGTCCATGACACAAGAAAAAGCACTTTTATTACTTAAATCTGGGAGAAATGTCTTCTTAACTGGTTCTGCTGGAACTGGGAAAACTTATGTTATTAATAAATTTGTGCAACATCTTAAAGATGCAAAAATAAAGGTAGCAATAACTGCTTCAACTGGAATTGCGGCCACACACATAAAAGGTAGTACAATTCACTCATGGTCTGGAATAGGAATTAAGCAGGTACTTTCTACCAAAGATTTAACCAACTTAAAAAAGAAAAAATACCTTACAGACCAATTCAAAAAAGTCAAAGTCTTAATAATAGATGAAATTTCCATGCTTCATAGAGAGCAACTGGACGCCATTCATCAAGTTCTTTCTTATTGTCTAGATAATCCACAAGCTTTTGGTGGTTTGCAAGTAGTACTTTGTGGTGACTTCTTTCAATTACCTCCTATTGGTAAATATGGTGAACGTAGCAGCGATAAGTTTGCTTTTATGTCCAACTCATGGCAATATGCTGATTTTAAAGTTTGTTATTTGACAGAGCAATATCGTCAGCAAAAAAATGATTTAAGCAGTATTTTGGATGAAATTAGAGCGTCTCAAATATCTGATCGATCAATAAAATTATTACGAAAAGCATCAAAAACAGTTTTTGAAAAGGATGTTTTCCCAACCAAACTATACACACACAACGAAGATGTAGACTTTATTAACAACACTCATTTGGCCGATATACCCGGAATGAGCAAAATTTTTAAAGCAAAAACTAGTGGCGACAAATCCATTATTGAAGCATTAAAAAAATCTGTTATTACGCAAGATGCCATGCCATTGAAAATTGGGGCCAAAGTAATGTTTGTAAAGAACAATCCCGAAAAAGGTTATATAAATGGAACCTTAGGAGAGGTTGTAGATTATTCTGACGAAAGTTACCCCTTGGTTAGAACAACTGAAGGAGATATAATTGAAGCAACTCGTGAGGAATGGTCGATAAACGATGAAAGAGATAGACCTTTGGCTACGTACAAGCAAGTTCCACTTCGCTTGGCTTGGGCTATCACAGTTCACAAAAGTCAAGGAATGACCTTGGATGCTGCTGAATTAGATTTAGGCAGAACATTTGAAAGAGGACAAGGCTATGTAGCCTTATCTAGATTGAGGGATATTAAGTATTTGAAACTACTTAATTTTAATCCTCTATCATTAGAAGTAGACCCATTAGCGCTAAAAGCAGATAAAAGATTTCAAGAACTTTCACATCAGTTGGACAACACCGAGCCAGATGATTTACTCATAGAAGAAGGAAAGGCCTTTATTCGCTCATGTGGAGGTAGAGTACTTAAAAGAATTTCAAAAAATTAATTAAACTAAAATTTCTTTCTTGCTTTTGCATTTTGAATTTTATCACCTCTTTTCTGTGGTTTTTTATACTTTTTGGCCAATTTTTCACGATAAGAACCACCTTTATTTTCTTTACGATTCTTCTCTTTCTTTTCATGAAATCCAGAATTAGTTTCATCTCTTTGAATCTTCTTACCTAGGTTCAATTCCTTTTTGACAGGTCTTTCTTCTGGCGTCAATTCAGAAGTTACTTCAACCTCTTTAGGGAATTCTTGAATCGGTATTTCGTAATTCATCAATTTCTCAATAGCATTTCTAAATTCAATTTCTTTCTCTGTAGAGAATAGCAATGAATTACCCAACTCTTCTGCCCTACCAGTTCTACCGATTCTATGCATGTAATTTTCTGGATAATTAGGTGTATCAAAATTGATTACATGACTAATTTTATCTAAATCTAACCCTCTTGCCATTACATCAGTAGCAATAAGGATTCTATTTTTACCTTCCTCAAATTGCTGAATAGATCTAATTCTATAATTCTGAGATTTATTAGAATGTATTACACATAATTGATCGCCATATATAGGTTCTAACCTTTCAAATAATCTATCTGCACTCTTCTTGCTTTCAACAAAAACAAGCACTTTACGATATATAGTCTTATCCTTTATTAAATGTGCCAATAAATTTACTTTAGTGTAGTAATTTGGGACTGTATAACACTGTTGGTTGATATTTTCTAAAGGAGTACCGCTCACCGCTATTGATACTGTAGTAGGCACTGTGAAAAAATCTTGAATCAACTCCGAAATCTCGTCTGTCATGGTAGCAGAGAACATGATATTTTGTCTCTTGCTAGGCATCAATTCAAAAATATTAGACAATTGAAATCTAAAACCAAGATCCAACATTACATCTACTTCATCAATGATTAATTTCTTGATGGTTTTCAAACTCAGTGAATTGGCCAAAGCCAAATCATACAGTCTACCTGGAGTTGCCACAATGATATCACAACCTTGTGCAACTTTTTGCATCTGGGTATTGATATTGGTCCCTCCATAAACACCCAAAACTCGGATGTTCATATATTTGGCAAAACTCTCAATATTCTCAACTACCTGAAGAACTAATTCTCTTGTAGGAACAAGTACCATAATTCTTGGGCTTACTTGCTTGGAGAATTTCAAATCTTGCAACACCGGTAACATATAAGCAAAAGTCTTACCTGTACCCGTTTGCGCAATACCCACCATGTCTTTTCCTGACAGAATAACAGGATAGGCTTCCGCCTGAATGGGAGTTGGTTTCTCAAATTTGAGATCATCAATTGCATACTGCAACTGCTTTGTTATATTTAAATCTTGAAAAGAAGTCATATTTAATGGCTATTTTGAGGTACAAAGGTAGTTGATTATTCAATAATCAATACACGATCATTTCCAATTAACTTGAATACTTATTTAGATACGATAAGTTTAGTATTGATTTTGCAGTTTTCTGTAGTAACAGAAATAGCATACATTCCCGTGTTTAGAATTTTTATTGGGATATTATTTATCTTGTTAACACCAAGAAAAATTTGCACAAATTCTGAAACTTAATTTCCTGAATTGTCAATTGCGATTGCATCCGAAATATAAGATTACAGAAATAAACAAATATTAAATTACCTAGTTAAGTAAGTGTATCTATAATACTATAATTAACGGAATTAACTATATTAATAAAACATACTTACAAGAGTCTGAATCAAAATTACTTAAATTTGATTATACCCTTTATATTATTAATAATGCGCTAAAAATAATAAACTTCAATTACCTCTTCTTCCCCTTCTTCTTCTTTCTAAATTGACTTTCTAATTCGTCTTCTTCCAGAAGTGATTGCCAATCATCTTTTTTAGTTTCTGTAACCTCAAGCGTATACTGATAATCTTTTTTAGATATTTCCAATCGTTTAATTTCCTTCCCTAGGTTTTCTTCAATTTCCTCTAGCAAAGTTTTTTCCTCAGGGCTACAAAATGAAATAGCTTGTCCAAGATTTCTTCCTCTACCAGTTCTTCCTACTCTATGTACATAATGCTCTGATGAGTCAGGTAAATCATAGTTAATTACATATTCTACATTTTCAATATCAATACCTCTTGCACTTACATCCGTAGCAATAAGCACCATTACTTCTCCTGCTCTAAAAGCAGTCATGGTTGCTTCTCGTTCTATTTGCTCCATACCACCATGCAATGTCTCGCAGTCAATTAAAACTCGCTCCATAGCCTTCTTTACTCTCTCGGCTCTAATTTGAGTTCTCACAAATATCAAAACCTTTTGATCAGGATGATTTTTAAGAAAATTCTCTAAGAAGAAACGTTTATCATCCATTTCTATAAAGGCAACAGCATGATCTATGTTTTTAGCGACTGGATCTTTAGGCGAAATCTGAATTCTTATAGCATCTCTAACTAGTTTATACGCTAATTTCTTAATCTGCTCATTAATCGTAGCTGAGAAAAATAACGTTTGACGTTTCTTTGGTAATAAATACATTAAATCTGTAACGTCCTTTAAAAACCCTGCATCTAGCATTTGATCAGCCTCATCCAACACTAAAGTCTCAACACGAGTTAGGTTTAGCGCTTTCTGACTAACCAAGTCAAACATTCTACCTGGTGTAGCAATTAAGATATCTACTCCTTTATCTAGTTGTGCAATTTGAGGTTCCTGATCTACTCCTCCGTGAATGCATGCTATATTAGCCCGGACATTCTTGCCAAGCGTAACGAATACATTTTCTATCTGTAATGCTAGTTCGTGAGTTGGAGCCATTACCAAGCATTTTACACCATCCGGACGCCCGGTTATTTTCTTTGTATGAATCTGATGTAAAATTGGAATTGCAAATGCAGCAGTCTTTCCAGTACCAGTTTGAGCAATCGCCATCACATCTTCGCCATTCAAAATAGCTGGTATTGATTTAAATTGAATATCTGTAGGCTTCTTATAACCTAATTTTGCGATGCTAGTTTTAATTCCTTCTGCTATGCGGTATTGATCGAACTTCATAATACTATAATATGATGCAAATATAAAAAATTGCCTATTGTTTAATAGCAAAAAACTTCGTACAACTTCAATTAGTTGCACAAAGTTTTTAAATTTTATTTAATTAATGAAATTAGACTTTCTTAACGTTTACCGCATTCATTCCTTTCATTCCTCTTTCTAATTCAAATTGAACTTTGTCACCTTCAAGACATTCATCAACCATTCCATTAATGTGTACAAAGTATTTCTCATTTGTTTCGTTTTCCTTGATAAATCCATACCCTTTAGAATCATTGAAAAATTCAATTCTTCCTTTTTTTATTGGATCTTCTTCAACTGCCTCTCTTTTAGGAACTCCTATTTCGATATTTTCAGCCTTAATTACTTTTTTCTTGATAGTTGGATCTGGCGGGGTATCTGAAATTTGTCCAAATTCATCAACATATGCAAGCATATCTTCTAAACCTCCACCTTTATTAGAGTTTGCTTTACGCTCCTCCTTTTTTGCCAATTTATCTTGACGCTTCTTTAATCTTTTCTTTTCTTTTTCTTTTTTGTTAAATGTTTCTTGCGACTTAGCCATTCGTGTTTTTTATAATAAATAATCTCTGTTACTACCCGAACAGTGGGGAGGTTCGTGAATCAAATAAGATTAAGCAACTTCTTGAAAATGATGCGACTTGTTGTCGAAAATGCAAGTACTTGGGAAAAAATAAATAGGTATTTCACGATTACCAGTCTGCAAAGATACGAAAAATCCTACAAATGGTTTCAAATACTACTTAATTATTCAATATCAATGAGTTAATAAAACAAATCTTAGTAAAAGTAATTACAAGTCATTTTTATTAAATACGGTTGAATTGTGAAAAGTTAACTATTTCCTCAACAAGAGCACATAGTAATTATTATCACTTTTGAATCATCACGAAATTCATCAATAATATTATAAATTTCATCATCTAATTTCTCTTCCAACTCTTCATGTTGTTTTTGAATTTCATAATATCGTTCCCCGTCATAATTTTTCAGATCATTCTCCAATTTGTTAAGTTCACTTTTATGTTCGTTTAACATCCTTTCAAGTTTTCTAATCACTTTAAGAGTATTGTCATTATGCTCATGAATAAATATATCATGTGAGCAAAAATACCCTCCATAACTTTTTTTCCAAACTACAGGACTCTTAGACCACAAAGTGTCACTACAACTAGAAATACCGTACATACCAATCGCATAAGTAAAATCAAATGCATCAATGATATCTACTGATTTGACAGCATCAAAATTAATCTTAGTTTTATTTAGTAGTTGATAAGCTTGTGATACATTTTCATATACTGTGTAATCGTATGTAATTCTATTTTTATAAAAAGCATACTCTCCAATAGAATCATTGTAGTCATTCCTAAGAACCAATTCGAAATTATTTTCAAGATACTTTATCGTAGTATCTTCCAAATAAAATGGTGAAATATAATTATATGCATGAATCACGCTTCCATCCTGCATTTCAATCAACATCTCTAAATGTAATCCATTATATTCCGCAAAAGTTTTACGATTTGCTGAGAAAAACAGGATTAAAAATAGTAGTAGAATTTTGTTCCTCATTGTTAATTTATTATTGATATTTACGGTTAGTAAAAATGATGAACAGTTTCAGATTTACTACTTTAACACCTTAAAAGTACTGCATGTGTTTGCTAATTGAGAACCAAACTTAATTTACGCAACAATTCAGTTATTATTTGTTTGTCTTCACACTCTACAAATTTGTGATTTATAACTTTTTTACTAAACTCTCCTACTCCGTGTCCGCCAACTATTTTCGCTCCGCGATAAGGCATAATTTCTAATAAATGTTTCAAAACAGAAGCTCCTCCTCTAGCCCCTTGACTAGTTGATAGAAAAATCACAGGTTTATCATGAAATATTTTCCCTTCCTGCCTTGACAACCAATCCAAAGTATTTTTAAAGAATGCAGGCATTGATCCATTGTGCTCAGGTGAAGACACTATATATGCATCATACTTTAACATTAAAGTTCTTAATGCTACCATTGTATCAGGTATCCCTTTTTCAATTTCAACATCAATTCCATATAAAGGAGCAGGAAAATCTCTTAAATCTACAACATCAATTTGAAAATCGTGATTCAACACACTAACTGCATTTATTAATTGTTGATTAATTGATTGAGCACTGTTACTTCCGGAGAATGCTAAAACTTTTTTCATTTACCTGTGTTTAAAATTTAGGAAATGCAATAATAACAATATTTTTTCTTCTTGATATTCGCCAATCTCATTTGCGAATGTTAACTTTGTGAATACACAATACTAAAAGAAATTAAAAATTAAATATTATGCCAAAAGCAGTATATCAAATACCTTATCCAAGTAATGAGCCAGTGCAATCTTATGCACCAGGTTCTGAAGAAGTAGCAAGTTTAATCGGTCAGTACAAAGCCATGTACAATCAAGCGCCTATTGATGTTCCTATGTATATTGGGGGTAAAGAAATTAGAACGGATGACAAAAGGCCAATGTCCCCTCCACATGATCACCAAAAAGTTTTGGGACATTATAATTTTGGTACAAAAGCACATGTTACTGAAGCAATTGACGCGGCACTAGCGGCAAAAGAAGAATGGGCAAACTTACCTTGGGAACAAAGAGCTGCAATATTTCTAAAAGCTGCAGACTTATTAGCAGGACCTTTTAGAGATAAAATGAATGCTGCTACAATGTTGGCGCAATCTAAAAATGTATACCAAGCAGAAATTGATGCTGCGTGTGAGTTAATAGACTTCCTAAGAATGAATGTTACTTATATGCAACAAATCTATGCAGAGCAACCAGATAGCAATGAAGGTATGTGGAATAGATTAGAATACAGACCGCTAGAAGGATTTGTACTATGTATTACACCTTTCAATTTTACTGCTATTGCAGGAAACCTTCCGGCTAGTGCGGCTATGATGGGAAACACTTGTGTATGGAAACCTGCAGCTACGCAAATGTATTCTGCTCAAGTTATAATGGAATTATTCCAAGCAGCAGGACTTCCTGATGGAGTTATCAATATGGTGACATCTAGCGGTGCAGAAGTAGGTGAAGTAGTTTTCTCACATAAAGATTTTGCTGGATTGCATTTCACAGGTTCCACAGGTGTATTTAAGCAATTATGGAAAACTATAGGAACTAACATTGACAAATACAGAACTTATCCTAGAATTGTTGGAGAAACAGGTGGTAAAGATTTTATTCTTGCACACAAATCAGCCAACCCAATGGAGGTTGCTACAGGGATTTCAAGAGGTGCTTTTGAATTCCAAGGGCAAAAATGTTCAGCGGCTTCTAGAGCCTATTTACCTTCTAATATGGCTGATGAAATCATTGCTAAAGTTGTAGAAGATGTAAAATCATTTAAAATGGGAACACCTGAAGACCCTTCTAATTTTATCAATGCAGTTATCGATGAAAAAGCCTTTGATAAAATTTCTTCTTACATTGATTATGTAAAGGAAAGTAGTGATGCTAAAATTGTTGTAGGTGGTGGATATGATAAATCTAAAGGTTACTTTATTGAACCTACTGTTGTAGTTACAGATAACCCTTCATACAGAACGATGTGTGAGGAGATATTTGGCCCAATCATGACCATCTATATTTACGATGAAAACAAATTTGAAGAAACATGCAAATTGGTTGATTCTACATCTGAATATGCATTAACAGGTGCTATCTTCTCTGGAGACAGATATGCTATTGCTACTGCAACTAAACTATTGGAAAACGCTGCTGGAAACTTCTACATCAATGACAAGCCTACAGGAGCGGTTGTTGGTCAACAGCCTTTTGGAGGAGCTAGAGGTAGTGGAACGAATGACAAAGCAGGTTCATATCTTAACTTATTAAGATGGGTATCTCCAAGAACAATTAAAGAAACTTTTGTTCCACCTACAGATTATAAATATCCATATTTAGGATAATATCAAATAAAAAAATATAAGGTCCCATTCATTATTTATGTTTGGGACCTTTTCTTTTACGCAAGCGCAATAATTCGATATAACTTTAGTTAATATTTATGCTAAAAGGAATTAGACATCCTATGAAAAAAAAAATACTATTTATTTTAATGTCATTTATGCAAATGACTATTATCGCTCAGGATTTTGGTATTGGTATGTGGCGTGATCATTTACCCTACTCCAATATAATAAAAGTAGCAAAATTAGATAATAAAGTATATGCTGCTTCACCCTATTCCATGTATACTTATGATATAGAAAATGAATCTACTGAAAGAATTTCATCTGTAAGTGGACTTAGTGATTTTTCCATAAGTACTATTGCTGTGAACTCATCTCAAAAAACATTAATAGTAGCATATGAAAATGGTAACATTGATCTTATAAAAGATGGTGTAATATCTAACCTTAATGCAATTTTAATCAGTAATATAGTTGGAGATAAAAAGATTTATAATATACATTCAGATGGTAAGTACAGTTATTTGGGATGTGGTTTTGGCATTGTTGTTTTAGATCTTCAAAAATTTGAGGTTAAAGACACCTATATTATTGGAGCCAATAGTTCACAATTAACAGTATACGATATCACCATTACAAATACAGATATTTTAGCTGCTACAGAAGAAGGTGTTTATAAAGCAGATAAAAACACACCTTTTCTTTCAGATTATAATGCATGGCAAAAAATAACTTCATTCCCTAATTATAATGATTCATATGAATTAATTCACTCGCAAAACAATCTCATATACATAGGAAATAGAATTCCTACTTTTTCTGATGACACAGTAAAAGTTTTGAATAATAGTTTTGTTGAGGAACATGCGTTTTACGGAGATGATTATTTTGCCATTGAAAAAAAAGACAATCAAACAATGTTGGTAAGGAATTACAAAATTTCGGTATACCAAACCGATCATACAGAATCTGAATCAATCTACACATATGCAGGAGGACAACTCAATTCCAACCACGCATACTGGGATGGGATTCAATACTGGATTGGTGACAGAGAAAATGGATTAAATAGTTGTATAGATAATGGTCTTCACAGAAATTATATGATTCAAGGTCCTTTTAATAATAGTTGTTTTCATATGGCCGCAAAAAAAAACAATCTATATGTAGCAACTGGTAATGTAGACGGTTCTGCATGGAATAATCAATATAATGCTAGCGGTGTCCTTTCATACGACCAATATAATTGGAAAGTTTTTAATAGAGATTATGACATCAATATAGACCCAGATTCATCATTCGACTTTATTTACACAGGTATAGACCCAAAGGATGAAAATCACGTTGTTTTCTGCTCATTTTATAATGGTATTTATGAGTATCAAGACAATGTTTTTAAATCCCATTATTCTATGCAAAATTCTGAATTAAATCAAAGTTTATCACATGATGCTGGCCAAGTTAAAGTTAGTTGTGCTGAATTTGATTCGGGAGGAAATATATGGGCTGCAAACTCTTTTGTTTCCAATCCTTTAGTTCTGATAAAACCAGATGGAACTTCTAAATCTTTTAATATTGGATCTGCTGGAAGTAATTCGGTGATTACAGACATGTTAATTGAAAAAAACACCAATAATATTTGGTTAACTGTCAAAGGAAAAGGTGTTGTAGTTTACAACTATAATGACACACCTGAAGATGCCACTGACGATGAATATAAACTACTAACCATTGCAGAAGGTAATGGCAATATTCCATCTGATAACATTCACTGCATTGTGGAAGATCTTGATGGAGAAATATGGATTGGAACTGAAAAAGGACCAGCCGTTATTTATTCTCCTTCATCAATTTTTAATAGCTCTAGCAACATTGACGCTAGCCAAATTTTAATTGAGCAAGACGGTTCATTTCAATACCTTTTAGAGACTCAATCTATTTCCTCTATAGTCATAGATGGTGCTAACAGAAAATGGTTTGGAACTACAGCAGGAGGCATATTTTTAATGTCTCCAGATGGCACGGTTGAAATTGAGGCTCACAACACTTCTAATAGTCCAATTTTCTCTGACAACATCCTTTCACTAGCCATGAATGAAGAATCTGGAGAACTATACATAGGAACTGATAGAGGAATTATTGGATATAGAGGGTCAGCAATATCTCCAAAATCGGATTATTCGGATATATATTGTTTTCCTAATCCGGTAAAACCAGGTTATTCTGGACCAATTGCAATTTCTGGTCTAAAAGAAAATAGTGATATTAAAATAATGGATGCTTCTGGAGCTTTAGTTTATAGCACCATTTCGTATGGAGGTCAAGCCATTTGGAATGGCAAGGACTTATACGGGATTGATGTTGTTTCAGGAGTGTATTTTGTCATGACTGTTTCGGAAGACGGAACCTCTAAATCACAAACTAAGATAATGATTATCAGATAAAAAAAAGCCAGTTCAACTTAATGAACCGGCTTTTTATGAAATATACAATTAGTGTTATTTCTTGTATTTCTTTTTCAACTTATCAATTTTAGCATTGATTTTTTCTACTTCTACATCCAATTTGGAATATTCTGCATTTAAATCATCTTGTTCAGCTTTTGCTTCTGCTGCTGATAATTTACCTTTATTCATTTTCTTATTTAACTTGTCTTGCTTGGCATCAACTTTCTTTCTTTTATCCTCTATTTTAGAAAGTCCAGCCGTTAATTTATCAAGACTAGAAGTATATTTCTCTTGCGCTTTCGCTTCTTTCGCTGCAGCTTTAGCTTCCTTCTCTGCTTCCTTAGCAGCCTTCTCTTCTTCTTTTGCTTTTTGTTCAGCCGCTTTTTCCGCTTTCTCAGCATCCTTAGCTTCGTCTTTTGCTTTATTCGCCTCTTCTTTAGCCTTATCTGCTACCTCTTTCGCTTCCTTTTCTTTTTCTTTCGCTGCATCTTTAGCTTCTTTTTCTGCTTTAGAAGCTTCTTTCTCAGCATTTTTTTTCATTTCAGCCGCTTCTTTTTCAGCTTTCTCTTTGGCCATTTGAGCTTCATACTCTTTTAATTTAGCTGCTTGCGCTTCTTTATTTGCTTCAGTATTTTCAGAAGCTTTTTCAGCATTTGCCTTAGCTTCAGCTGCTTTTTTGTCTGCTTCCGCTTTTAAATCTTCTGCTTTTTTCTTGGCCTCTTCTGCGCTTGATTGTGCAGTTTCCTTCTTTGCAATAGCATCCTTTTCTGCTTGTTCAGCTGCTTCTTTTCCCTTTGTACTTTCTTCGGTTTTTAATTTTGCCTCTTCCGCTTTCTTTTTAGCTTCTTCAGTTTTGTCATTTAAATTAGCAACCTTTTCTTCAGACTTCTCAGCAATGTTACCAATTTTGTTACTTAAAGAAACGGTTTTAACAGGCTCCATCCCTTCATAAAGATTTTGCATTTTAACATCAAAATCGCCATTATTCTTTAGCAATGCACCACTTAGAATGATAGACTGCATACCTTTCATGTCTGTTTTGATATCCACAGTCTCACCATTGTATTCGCTTATCTTAATAATAGCATTTCCTTTCATATCAGAGACTCCTGTTCCTAACGTTTTTCCTCCTGCTGTTATCGTTACAGTAGCACCTGCTAATGCATTATCGTTATTTGTAACATGAACTTTTACAGAAATTGCTTCCGCTACGATTTCAGACTTAATTTCTAAATTAAGATTTTCATTTGCATGTAAAGTATAAACTCCGTTTAGTACTAATGCTATTAAGATTATTGTTTTTTTCATAATTCCTTTTTGAATAGATTCTCCAAATGTATGCTAAAACTTTGCCAAAGCTCAGATTTTAGCGTTTGATTAGTTTATTTGTATTATTTTATAGATGAATGGTTTATTTTCTACGAAGATTATAACTTTTTCACAAATCCTTTATTTCCTTCTGCTTTAAAGTTGACCAAGGCAGCTTTTGCCTCACTAATTGAGTTAAAAGACATTGCTCGCACCGTGTAAAGTCCTCCATATTGACCAAGCACCTTAGCACTACTATACCCTTTTTCTTTTAGACTATTTACTTTGTTATTTGCGTTTTCCTTAGAAGAGAAAGACCCTGCAACAATATGATAATTACCTTTTGATGAGGAATGACTATCTGCGGGCTTCTCAATCTCTTCAACAGGCTCCACGATAGTTTCAGGCTCCGCAACAATTTCTTCCTTAACTTCATCGGTTTCGACAGTTTCTACAACTTCTTCTGTTTCTTCTTCTTTGGCATTAGTCACTTCTTGAGTAGCATCATCATTATTTGATGCTTCTTTCTGATCTTCTTCCTTGTGTTTTTCCGTGTTATCTGCAAGTTCTTTCGGTTCGTGTTTCTTTTCAAAGAATGCTATAATAAGGTCTTTCTTTAAAAAGCCAATCACAGCCCCACCTATAAGCAAGCAAATTAAAGCCAACCAAAGGATTAATTTTCTTCGTTTTCGTTTTTTTAGTTGTTTTTCCGTTTTCTCTACCCCGCTAGCAATTGCAGCGATTGCTTCATCATCAATTTTATTCTTTTCTTTTTTCTTTTCTTCAACTTTTGGAGGTGTAGCAACTTTTGTTTTTTCAGTTTCAACTTTCTTTACTTCTGGAATTGGAGTTGTTTTTTCTTCTTTTGAAACAACTTCAGGCTTTTTTACTTCTTCCTTTATTTTTGATTGCTCAGGAATTGCTGTATTCTCCAACTCCTTTTCCGGGACTTTCTTTACTTCCTTTTCTAGTTCTAACTCTGGAATGGATGTCTTTTCTAATTGTTGATTCACCATTTCTGGCTCCTCTTTAGGATTTTCAAGAGACACAGTTTTACCATTAAGTGCATCTAACCTTTTATTTAGCGCATCAATAACAGTTTTTCGTTTATCTCCTCTAGTAAATGATATCAAATCATTTTTATTTTCAAAATTCTTTATTTTGTCAATAGCATCCTGAGCAGAAAAATCTGTAGATAAATTTACAACCTTGGTTGCAGGCTTTACCACTTCTTTTTTGACTTCTTTAATTTCCTCTACAATTTCTTCTTTTTTAACTTCTTCTACTTTCTTCATAACAGGAGTTGTAATGGGCTTTACAACTTCCTCTTTTTTTGTTTCTACCTCAGGAACAGAATCTTTTGTTTTTTCTGAACCGGCAATCGCAACAAACTTCAGTTTACCACCTTCCCTGGTAAGTTCACCAATATTAACAATCGTTATTTTCTCTCCTGCATCCAATTTAGTATTTGCAGATTGAATCCAAGTAGCAATTTTTTGCTTAGCCTCATCTTCTGTTACATTTTCGCTTTCAACAATAAACGCAGCTAATTTACCATCGTCATATTTCAAGAATTCATTAAACAATACAGATTTACCCATTTTCATGAATGCACCAAAATTTGGGAGAATTGTTGTTGAATTTATTTCAATTGCTTTTTGTATAAGTCCTTCCATACTAATTTATAATTTCTACGCTCATTGTTATATCATTAAGCGGTCGTTCATCTTTATCTGTTTTTAAGGCAGCTATTTTATCTATAACATCAAAGCCACTGATAACTTGACCAAATACAGTGTAGTTTCCATCTAAATGAGGTGCTCCTCCTTTGGACAAATACATTTGCTTTTCTTTATTAGTCAGCTCTAATTTATACTTTTTAATTACATTTTTCAAATAATTCTTTCCCAATGGTCCATTTTGAACAATATAAAAGTTAAATGGACTACTATGCTTGTTTCTTTCTTCCTCTGGCGTGTCTAATTGTTCAGAAACTGCCATAGCCAAAGCCCCTCTTATATGATAATGATTACTATTAATTTCATCAGGAATTGTATAGAATCCAATGTCTTTCATTTTTTGTGTTATATCATCCCGATCTGAGTTTCCACCTTGAATCATAAAATTATCCACTACGCGGTAAAACAAAGTAGAATCGAAATAATTCCTTTTAGTAAGCATAATAAAATTTGCTCTATGCAAAGGTGTATCGTCAAATAATTCTATAATAATGCTCCCAAATTTGGTGTTGATTCTAACTTTTGTTTCTGTATTTTCATTTCCAAACCAAGTTAATTTATCAACTACATTATTATTATTGATAAGGTTTGTATCTGGCTTAGGTAAATTGGCTATTCTAATTGAATCTGCAATTCTTTTTTCCTCCAACTCGGCTTTATACGCCTTCAATCTGTCTTTTTTTTCAGGTTGTTCTGAAGCACAAGATAAAAGTGTAAAAAAAACGATACAGAAGAAATAAAGTAAAACTGTTTTTTTCAAAACCAATAATGAGTTATTACATTAAACATAAAAAATACCGCTGTTATCAATGAAAGATAACTTGTCAAATATACAAATACAATGTAAAATGAGTTAGCACCTTTGAACAATAAAGTTATTAACGGTAGCAGAAAAATAAAAAAGTAAGCCCAGAACAGAATGTGAAACCTAAACATATTAAAGATAATGTTCGTGTTTTCGTTGTCATTATCTACGAAACCTATGTAATCACCCAAAATAGGTGTTTCAAGAACTGTAACCATTCTATTAACATCCACATGATGCCAGCCATCCACATCTTTTCTGGCAGACATTTCAAAATAAACATCACTATTTTTGATTTCTGGATTTTTGTCTCTAAAATTTCTAGACCCAGCTATATCATATATTAAATAATTGACTGTAAATCCACTTTCTCCTTTTATTAATAATACTCCTTCATTCTCAATTGGTTTTAAAATTAAATAGTCTAACGAAATCAATGATAGGATGATAAGGCTCACTATACACATAACTGCGGATACAATTCGAATCGGAGAATTTTGTATTTCTTGGTAGGAAATTTCTCTAATGTTTTGCTCTTTGTATTCTTTATGCTTTAAATACTCTTTTGCTTTTCTGAGTCTTTCTTCCAATTCCTCTGGAGTTAAGTCCTTATGATACCTTTTTCTAAAAGCTTCCGGAGACTCATTCTTTCCATTGTCCGACTCAGAAAAATTATTATCCATCAATTTTTCATAAGCTTGACATATTAAGATAAATTTTTCGTGCGCTTTGGGATTAGGATTTTTATCAGGATGATATTTTACAGCCAATTTCCTAAACGACTTTTTAATGTCATTTTCCGTGGCAGTATTATCCAGATTCAGTATTTTAAGATATGTTTCTCTCAATTCTAATTTATCAATTCACAATGATACCTTAATAAAGGTAATGTAAAAATACAAAATCGATACACGGATTATTTCTATATTTGACAAAAATTAACAAGAATTGATTATGTCAAACAACTTATTAGAAGGTAAAAGAGGGATTATATTTGGTGCATTAAACGAAATGTCTATTGCATGGAAAGTAGCAGAACAAGCACATGCTCAAGGAGCAAAATTTGTCTTAACTAATGCACCTATAGCAATGAGAATGGGTGAAATTAAAGTTTTAGCAGAAAAAACTAATTCAGAAATTATTCCTGCAGATGCTACTTCTGTAGAAGATCTTGAAAATTTAATCACTAAAGCTCAAGAGATTTTAGGCGGTAAATTAGACTTTATTTTACATTCCATTGGTATGTCACCAAACGTTAGAAAGAAAAAACATTATACAGATTTAAACTACGAATGGTATAAGCAATCTTTAGACATATCTGCAACTTCGCTGCATAAAACCTTATCTATTGCTATGAAACAAGATGCAATTAATGATTGGGGGTCTGTAGTTGCACTAACATATATTGCGGCTCAGAGAATTTTCCCTGATTATAATGATATGGCGGATGCTAAATCATTATTAGAATCGATTTCAAGAAGTTTCGGATATCATTATGGCATTGCCAAAAAAGTTCGTGTCAATACAATCTCACAATCACCAACAGTTACAACTGCGGGAAGTGGTGTTGAAGGTTTTGATAAGTTTATTTCATATTCTGAAAAAATGAGTCCACTAGGAAACGCTTCTGCTGTGGCTTGTGCTGATTATTGTGTAGCAATGTTTAGTGATTTGACAAAATATGTGACCATGCAAAATTTATATCATGATGGAGGTTTTTCTGCAACAGGAGTTACAACTGAAGTTATGGATAGAATGTAAGCAAAATTTGTCTGTTCAGAGGATAAAAACTAAAGATTATAACAATAATTAAAGATTTGAACGAAATATTATTATTTTTGTTCGAAGATAAATTAAACAAAAATCCATTTTTAATGAAAAAACTAAAAACTTGGAAGCCTTTTATATTTGGTGCTATTGGTGTATCAATGACACTAGTAGGATGTGGTGAAGAAACGCCCGCTCCAGAAAATGAACCTGTTGTAAATAAGGATACAACGGAGGTCGTTGAAGTGGCTGTTGAAGACAACATGCAATATTCTGTTCCAACCCCTAATGAATTATTCAATGTATTGAAATCGCTTAATATGCCATTTAATGCATCGTTAATGAATGATCCTGCTAACGTTGAAAATTATACAGAATCAATGTCACAAGCACTTAATTTTGGTGTTTACTCTGCTGATTTAGCAATGGCTGCGAGTTATAATGAAGGGACAAATACATTGGCTTATTTCAAAGTTATTAGAAAGTTAGGTGAAAGTTTAAATATCAATAATGCTTTTGATGAAACTGTATTTAAAAGAGTTGAAGAAAACATCAATTCAGGAAGTACAGATTCTCTTACTGTTTTGTCTAACGACACATATTATGACGCTTATTCTTACTTACAAGAAAATCAACGAGGTGCTACTTTAGCAATGATAGTTGTGGGCGGATGGGCTGAATCAATTCATATCCTTGCCAATTCTGGAACTTTCGTTGAAGGAAGTGAATTTTCAAAACGCTTAGCAGACCAAAGATTAACCATGGAAAATCTTATGGGATTTTTAATGGACTATCAAGATGATGAAAATATCGCCATCATCATGGAAGAATTGATACCACTAGATGAATTCTTTATGAACTTAGAAGTAATTGAAGGTGATGCAATATCAACATCTGAAGAGGATGGTGTATACGTACTTACAGGTGGTTCTGATGTTAGCATGAGTGCTGCAGATTTTGAGATACTAAAAACTTTGGTATCAGATTTGCGTGGCAGCATCGTAAATGCTGAACTCTAATTACTAAATTTATTTTGTTATGAAAAAACTAATCAATAAAATATTACTTCTTGCACTAGTATCAGTACCGATGCTTTCACACGCACAAGGTTCTCAGTATATGTGTAACGGTGTTGTTCAAGACTGTATTTACAATAAGAAAGATGGGTACGTTTACAATCAGCAGTCTCAAAGTGGCGCATTTATGCAAGGAGATACTGCAAAAGTAACGCTAGTGGTATACAAAAATATGGATTACCGTATTTCAGCTTGTTGCCCAGATTATGAAGAAATGGATGGCAAATTGAAATTTAGAGTAATAGAAGAAGTAAAAGAAGCTGCTTGGGTAACTAATACTGTAACAGAAACAGTTGTAGAAACTATCTACACAACTGATGAGTATGACAATGAAGTAGCAGAGGACGTAGAGAAACAAGTTACAAAAGAAGTTAAGAAACGAGTTTTCACAAAAAAGGAAGTAATTAGATACGATGGATACAAAGACGAAGAAGCAAGTCTATTTGAATTCATTTCTGATAAAACAAGAAAATTAATTGTAGAAGTATACATACCAGAAGTTGGTGGTGAAGGTGGAGATTTAGAAGCAGGACAAATTGTTTGTGTAGGACTTTTGGTAGAACATAGACCAGCACCTAAGAACTTAGGTAAATTTGGAAAATAACTTAATTAATCATAATCTTTTTAAAGGCTGTTTCAAATGAAATGGCCTTTTTTGTGCAATCTGTCGAAAATTCAAAAATATTTTTGCAAAAATGTTTCAATAATATAAATCGATTGTTAATTTTACACAGGTTGTTATTCAAACAATTAATAGCAGATATATAATTAATTTTAAAGTAATAAGAAGATGAGCGAAAATGCTAAAATTATCCTTGATGGAGAAACACATGAATTTCCAATAGTTGTAGGTACAGAAAATGAAAAAGCAATTGATATCTCAAAGTTGAGAGCTAGTACGGGATACATTACTTTAGATTACGGATTTAAAAATACAGGTTCAACCAGTAGTGCTATTACATTCTTGGATGGTGAAAAAGGTATATTAAGATATAGAGGTTACCCTATTGAACAATTAGCCGAGCAAGCAGAGTTTTTGGAAGTTGCTTATTTAGTTATATACGGAGAATTACCAACAACAGCTCAATACGAAAAATTCAAATCAGAAATTGTACGCCATACATTAGTACATGAAGATATGAAACATTTCTTAGAAGCATATCCAAGAGGAGCTCATCCAATGGGTATTGCAGCATCAATGATTTGTTCATTATCTACTTTTTATCCTGAATCACAAGATCAAAATAGAGCATCTGAAGCAGTAGATTTAACTATTATTAGATTATTGGCTAAGTTGCCAACAATCGCAGCATGGTCACACAAAAACTCTATGCGTCATCCGGTAGTTTACCCGATGAATAAATATAGTTATACTGAGAACTTCATGCATATGATGTTTTCAATGCCAACGGAAGAGTATACTCCAAATCCGATAATATCTAAAGCATTAAATAAATTATTAATTCTACACGCAGATCATGAGCAAAACTGTTCGGCATCTACCGTAAGAATTGTAGGTTCTTCTCATGCTAATCTCTATGCTTCTATTGCAGCAGGTGTAACTGCTCTTTGGGGACCTTTGCATGGTGGTGCCAATCAAGCTGTAATTGAAATGCTTGAAGCCATAAAAGCAGATGGTGGTGATGTTGACAAATGGATTAACAAAGCAAAAGACAAAGAAGATCCTTTCCGTTTAATGGGATTCGGACATAGAGTCTACAAAAACTTTGATCCAAGAGCAACCATCATCAAGAAAGCAGCTGATGATGTATTAGATGCTTTAGGAATAGATGATCCAGTATTGGATATTGCTAAAAAATTAGAAAAAGTTGCTTTAGAAGACGATTACTTCATCAAAAGAGGTTTATACCCTAATGTAGATTTCTATTCTGGTATTATATACAGAGCAATAGGTATACCTACAGAAATGTTTACTGTAATGTTTGCTTTGGGACGTCTACCTGGTTGGATTGGTCAATGGAGAGAAATGAGAGAAAACAATGAACCAATTGGAAGACCTAGACAAGTATATACTGGAGCAAATAAAAGAGATTTTGTTCCTTTAAGTAAAAGATAATTAATTCCTTAAGTAAGCCCTTCAATTTTTTTGAAGGGCTTTTTTATTCTATACAATGGCTAATAAGGAAAGATCCGTAGATTTATTTATTCTTGATCAAGAAGAAAACTTAAAAATCATTTATTCAATTTTAAACGATATCATTTTAGAACATGATAAAGAAATTAAAAGTTCTATTAATTATGGGATGCCTTTCTACAAGATAAACAATAACAAATCTATTTGTTATCTGTTTACACATCAAAAAAATAGCGTAGATATTACATTTTGGAATAGTGTTCATATTATCGATCAATTTCCACAATTAGAATTGAGAAATAGAAAAAGAATGGCTTCATTAAATTATAAAAACCCTGAGGATATCAATATTGATTTGGTAAAACAAATTCTGGAAGTAACATTAATCAAAACTAGAGGTTGATTTTGAATAACATTCAAATAAATAAAACTATCACTGAAAATCAAATTGACACAATTGTAAAGTTAGGTGAAGAAATTTGGACAGAACACTACTCGCCTATTATTGGAATAAACCAAGTCAATTACATGCTTAATAAATTTCAATCAAAAAAAGCTATACAAACACAAATTAATCAAGGTTATATTTATTTCAACATTCTATTAAATAAAGAAAATGTAGGCTATTTTTCCATACAACCAAGAACAGACTCTCTATTCTTAAGTAAAATTTACATACACAAAAAACAAAGAGGAAAAAAAATATTCTCGACCAGTTTAAATTTTATAGAAAAAAAAGCAAAAGAAATTGGACTATCTCGAATTGAATTGACAGTCAATAAATACAACAAAAATTCAATTACCATATACTTAAGTAAAGGGTTTAAAATTTTAAGAAGTGAAATTTTTGACATTGAAAATGGCTATGTAATGGATGACTATGTACTTTCTAAAGATTTATTATAAAAATTTAGCTTTATATTAATACAAATACATCCATAAACGTCTGAAAAATAGAATGTTTTAATCTAGCTTTGCAGGAAATTAACATCCCGCAACATGAAAAGAAATATAGACATTCTTGTACTTTCCGATTTGCACCTTGGAACTTATGGTTGTAATGCCAAAGAATTACTTCATTACCTCGAATCTATTGACCCCAAAAAAATAATTCTTAATGGTGACATTATTGATATTTGGTATTTTTCAAAAAGATCATGGCCTAAATACCACACCAGAGTAGTTCAAAAAATAATCAATTGGATATCGGAAGGGAAATATGTAGTATATATTACTGGTAATCATGACGAAGCTATGAGAAGATTCAGTGGATTTTCAGTTAATAATTTTGAAATTACCAACAAAATTGTTTTAGAGTTAGAAAATAATGAAAAAGCATGGGTTTTTCACGGTGATGTATTCGATGTTTCTATGAAACACACTAAATGGATTGCAAAATTAGGTGGTACTGGTTATAACATACTAATTTTCATTAATAGAATCATCAACTGGTTTTCTCTAAAATTTGCCAATAAAAAAATATCATTCTCCAAAAGCATAAAAAACGGAGTTAAAAGCGCCATAAAAAAAGCAAATAATTTTGAGCAAACAGCCGCAGATATTTGTGCAGCAAATGGTTATGATTACGTAATTTGTGGACATATCCATCAACCAATAATAAAAAAAATGAGCACAAAAAATGGTGAGGTAACTTACTTAAATTCTGGAGATTGGATAGAAAATTTGACTTCACTTGAATATTCTAAAGGAAAATGGTCTATATTTACTTACGAAGAACATAAATTAACTTCCAATAAAGTCAATTATCATTTGGATGATTTAGATAGTTCCAAACTATTTAAAAAAATGATTGAAGAGTTTGAAAATGATCACTTCATCCATAACAATTAATTTTGGTACGAAGTTTGAAATAACCACATTAAAATTAAAACTATCATTATGAAAAAATTATTTATCACAGCATTGGTATTAAGTTTCGGATTTGCGGGATTTTCTCAAAATAACGAAAATGAAACACCTGACAGTACATTAAATACAAAAGCAAATTACAACACAACACGTAGTAATAAAAAATCTCTCAAGGTAGTTAAGGAAAAAAAAGAAGCGGAAAAAGAGAAAAAGGTTAACACAACATTACAAAAACCTTCTGGCGGAAAAGCTATAAAACCAAAATTCCAAACAATTCTTGAAAGAAGAGAAATGAACTAAAAGTTATAACTTATTGATTTACTGAAATGAACACCAATGTGGTGTTCATTTTTTTTTATACAATGAGTAAAAAAATAATATTTTAATACAAATACACTTTGTATTTTAAAAACTTATAGTATTTTTGCCATCCCAAATAGGGAAAAGATCTTTACATACGGAGAGGTGCCTGAGTGGCCGAAAGGACTTGTTTGCTAAATAAGCGTACCCCAAAAGGGTACCCAGGGTTCGAATCCCTGTCTCTCCGCAATTTTTTTACGATTTTGTTGTTGTAATTCGAAAATTTATGTTTCCTTTGCAACCTCAATGAAAGTTCGGGGTGTAGCGTAGCCCGGTATCGCGCCTGCTTTGGGAGCAGGAGGTCGTCAGTTCGAATCTGGCCACCCCGACATCTGAACTTAAAAAGCCATTACATTTGTTTGTAGTGGCTTTTTGCTTTTATTAGATTTTATGCATGTTGTTTACATTTTAAAAAGTGAAGTTACTGGAAGGTTTTACTGTGGTGAAACTCAAAACCTTAAAGACAGACTTGAAAGACACAATGGTGGCAGATCTAAATACACCAAACATGGCACACCATGGGTGCTCGTTAAAACTATCGAATGTCAAGATAGAACTCAAGCAAGATTACTAGAAAGAAAAATTAAATCCAGAGGCATTAATCGATGGCTGGA
>JBFHGR010000046.1:0-25063 GCA_041583015.1 Parvicella sp.
CATACCCAAGGTGAGCAGGAATAAAAAGTCTTCCTTTTGATCCTTCAGGAAAATAAGTAATTCCCTCTGTCCAACCTTGAATTACACTTTGTAAGTTAAATGAAGTTCCAGCAGCACTGCTTTCATCAAAAACAACTCCACTAGTGTAGTAACCTCTATACTGCACAGTCACATTATCCGTATCAAGCGGTTTTTGTCCATTGGTAGTACTATCTATTACATAATAAAGTCCCGAGTCTGTTTTAATAGCATCAATATTATTATCACTCAGGTATTGGATAATCTCCTTGTCATTTTCCTCCGCTTTTTCACGCGCTTTCTTTTTAGCGCAGCTTTCCATAGATATTAAACCTATAATCAATGTAAGTACAAATAATATTCTCATGATTCTTTTATTAATTTGACAAAATTAGATACATCCTTAAAAAAAGTTCTTTCATTGTAAAAACTAATAATCAAATTACCATTTTGTTCAATAGTTTCCAACCCATTCTCCCTATACCAAGAAATCTTTTTTGGAATTTTATCCAAGTAATTTTCGTTATTGGTCATTCCTAAATGTTCCCACACAAAAGTTCTACCCGAAACTTTATTGGTAACCGTAAAATCTGGGTAAAGTGTCTTTTCTTTTCCCACAAAAGGTAATTCATAACCTACATGCAAATCTTCTTGCTCCAATAAATACTCGTAAATTTCTAATTCTTGTTTGGAAACAACCCCTTCACCATTAGCAGCAATGTGCACCTTGATGTTTTTAAAATTTTCATTGGGACTCAAAGTAAAACTTGCTTTGACAATAATTTCTGAAGAAGGCTTAAACATATTGCCAAAAGTAAATATATTTGTGGAAATGCGTCACTTTATCTATTATATAGTATTCATATGCATGACAGTAATACTCTGCTCATGTCAATCTGAAGACAAGTACACTTATTATCTGCAAGCAGAAAATGGTGGCAATATGAAAATTGGTGCTCCTATTTTCTATTTAGGGATTGAAGTAGGTTTAATTTCCGAGATTAACTTTGTCCACATAGATGGAAAAGATTATGTATTGGCTTCATTTGAATTAAATGACAAAAGTATCCTCAACAAGAGTAGTTATATGAATTGGTCTTCTACTGGGGCATTGGAAATCATTAACTCTTCAGCCGAGGCTATACTGCAAGAAAAAGACACAATTACGTTGAAGGTAATTGAAAATAACGAAATAACTATTCCTCATCAAATCACTCCAATTTCCAACGAGGAATTACTACAATCTGAAAAAGAAGTTTTATCTCCAGAAGACCAGATAAAACTAGATTCATTACAGACGAAGATCAATAAATTGAACAATTTAATAAAAGAAGTGAATGACCAAGATTAGACCATTTAAAGCAGTAAGACCTCCTAGAGACAAAGCATATTTAGTTGCCTCTCGGCCATATTACACTTACAAAAAGAAAATACTTTCAGCCAAATTACAGTCTAATAAGTTTACTTTTCTTCATGTAATAAATCCTGAATTTCATAAAGAGGACAAAACACTCCCCAATACAAACGAACGTTTTCAAAAGGTGCGAGACAAATATGATGAATTCATAAAAGATGGTTACTTTATTAAAGACCAGACTCCTTCGTTTTATATTTATAGGCAACAAATTGGTGCTTTCGATTACATAGGAATTATAGCTGGAGCATCTGTTCAAGAATATATTGATGGTAATATTAAAATTCATGAGCATACTATCACTCATCGTGAAGAAACTTTCAAAAGATATCTTGACATATGTAATTTTAATGCTGAACCAGTTTTACTAACGTATAAAGATCATGATGGAATCAATTCACTTATAGAAAGATATATCGATACAAGATCAGAATATGAATTTACAACTACAGATGATAAAACACATAATCTTTGGTTGGTAAATCAGGCTAATGATATTGATTTACTACAAAGATATTTTGAAGAAATACCACATGTATATATTGCTGATGGACATCATAGAAGTGCTTCTTCTGTTTTATATTCTCAAAACAATAATGAAAACAAACATGAATCTGTAGATTTTTTCCTAGCTTATTTTATTGCAGAAAGTAGACTAAAAATATACGATTATAATCGTGTAGTTACAAGTTTGAATAAATTGTCTGAAAAAGATTTTTTAAAAAAACTCGAAAAATCATTTGTCGTTACCCAACAAACTTCGATAGAAAAGCCTACTAGAAATCATCAATTTACAATGATATTAGGAGACCATTCTTATCAACTCCAACCTAAAAAAGGTTTAGTAGATGTAAATCATCCCGTCAAAAGTTTAGATGCCCAAATTTTAAGTGATTTAATACTCGAACCTATTTTAGGAATACATGACGCCAAGACTGATAACCGTGTTTTATTTGTAGATGGAATAAAGGGTATAAAAGGCATTAAATCATTAATGAAAAAACAAGGAGGAAAGGTAGCATTCTCTTTATATCCTGTGTCTATAGATGAATTAAAAAAAGTTGCAGACAACAACATGATTATGCCTCCTAAAAGTACATGGATAGAACCCAAACTTAGAAGTGGATTAACCATTTACGAATATAACGATTGAAAGTTACTTCTTTAAATATTGGACGCAAACAATCTGTGGAATGGAAAGGAAAACAAGTGGAAACTGGTATTTTCAAATTTTCTGTAGATCATTCTATTTTTCTTGGAAAAGAAGATGTAAAAGATGACGATGTGGTGGACCGAAAATATCATGGCGGTATAGATAAAGCTTGTTATTTATACGGTAAGAACCACTACCCTTTTTGGCTTGAAAAATATCCAAATTCGGATTTGCAATACGGAGCTTTTGGAGAAAACATTACAATTGAATATTTGGATGAATCTACAACCCTTATCGGAGCGAAATATCAATTAGGTAAGGCCATAGTGGAAATTTCTCAGCCGCGCCAACCTTGTTTTAAACTAGGTATAAGGTTTAACAATGCTAATGTAGTCAAAGACTTTTTCCAATCTCCTTTTCCTGGTGTATATGTAAGGGTTATTGAAGAAGGTGATGTTAATATTGATGACGAAATGAAATTAATTGACGCCCCTAAAAATGGGATTACCGTAGCAGAAGTACATAGTTTATTTAGCTTTAATAGACAAAATAAATTATTAGGAGAGAAAGCCATTTCTGAAGAAAAATTAGCTATAAGTTATAAAAAGGACCTAATAAAAATGTTTAAGTAGTATGAATAAGAGTTTACGACACCTGTTTTTAATTTTTGGTTCCATTGGAATAGCTTTTGGAGTAATGATGTTTCTCACATCAGAAGGGACTCAACAAAAATATTTAATCAGTGGAGGTCTCTTCACAGTAGGGGCATATTTAATAATGCGAGCACTTTCCAACACTGAAAAAATCAAAAGAAGAGATGTGGACATAAAGAGCAAGATGCTGGATAAGCATAAAGATGTGAAAAAAGAAGATTAAGTTAATGGATTTTTATCATGAACTGCATCTTTCCGTTATTCTTAATAATCCTGCATTATATAGAAAAATAATGCAAACTCCTTTAATTCTTAAAGCGCCTGATGATCAACGTCATCCAAAAAATAAATGAAAGAATGTCTAGAAAATGATTAAACAATTTTTTCTCTATACATCTTCATGAACTTAGAGCAATACACAAAGTCTGTTACTTCTTTATTATCTGTAGTTAAAATGGAGTTTTTATCACCTGTCCAATGATTTCTACCTTTGTAAATGAACATGATATTGTCCCCTATTTCTAGTACAGAATTCATATCATGAGTAATCACTACAGTGGTCATTTTGTACTCTTCTGTTAATTCACTAATCAAACTATCAATTAATATCGATGTCTTTGGGTCTAACCCAGAATTAGGCTCATCACAAAACAAGTATTTAGGTTTCATCACAATGGCTCTAGCAATGGCCACACGTTTTTGCATCCCTCCACTAATTTCAGCAGGATACAATTTATTCTTATCCAGGATATCTACTCGATCCAGGCAAAATTTAGCCCTTGCTTTCATCTCCTTCTTACTCATTTTTGTAAACATGGTAAGCGGAAACATTACATTCTCCTCTACCGTCAAACTATCAAAAAGAGCTCCCCCTTGGAATAACATTCCAATTTCCTTTCTAATTTCTTTCTTTTCCCTTTTTTTCATAGTAGGAAGATTTCTACCATGATATAAAATCTGACCATTATCAGGTTCATGAAGACCTACTATACACTTAGTTAGCACAGATTTACCACTACCACTTTGACCAATAATTAAATTTGTCTTTCCTTCTTCAAAATTAAAACTTACGTCATGAAGAATCTGAACATCACCAAAGGATTTATCTATGTTTTTTACTTCTATCAAATCAGTACTAATTGAGTAATCAAATAATTAAATAATAGAATCAGGACACTTGAATAAACTACTGCTCTTGTACTTGCCTTACCAACTTCAAGAGAACCTCCCTTAACATAGTAACCTTGATACGAACTAATTGAAGTCATAATAAATGCAAAAACTGCTGTTTTAGAAAGTGCATAACTTAAATACATAAAGTCATTATCATGAAAAATTTCTATTCCATAAAGATATTTATCCACCGTCACTAAGTCAGTACTTACACAAGCAAACCAACCACCTATAAAAGCAAATGCCATACTAAAAACAATAACCAAAGGAAAAATGATTACTGCACCTAGAATTTTAGGAGTTATCAAAAAATTTCTAGAATTCACCCCCATAATTTCCAGCGCATCAATCTGCTCAGTAACTCTCATAGATCCCAATTCGGAGGCAATATTAGACCCCACTTTACCTGCCAAAATTAACGAAATAATAGTTGGACTAAACTCCAATAGAATCGATTGCTTTGTTGTAAATCCAACAGTATATGCTGGAATAAGCGGGCTATCAATTGCCGTAGCAGTTTGAATAACGATAACCATCCCCATAAATGCAGACATGAGAACAACAATACCAATGGATTTAATACCCAATTGTACTATTTCATCCATTAATCGCGACCAATAAACGGAAAACTTCTCTGGTCTAGAGAACATTTGCCCTAACATCTGCGTATAACGTCCTATGTGATAAAAAATGTTCAAGTACTTTATTTTTAACAAAAATAGGCATAGGAAGCGTTGATATACGTTAATATTTTTGTACTTTTAAACATCGAGTTCTTAATGTAAAAGAAACAATATGAAAAAAACACTTAAATATTTTGGAATTATTGGCATTGGTTTAATGCTTAATAGTTGTTTTCTTTTTGGCGGAGGGAAAAGCAAATGCGGTGATTGCCCGTCTTGGAGTAACAATGATGATAAACAAGAAGAAGCAGTAAAAATTGAACAAGAACAAGTCTGATTTAGGCAAACAAGTTTTACGCAATTTTATTCCTATTGATTCCATTGATTATGTTGATCAATTGGTTCAATCTCTTCGGGTGAATTTTAAAATTGTAAATCCTCGAAAAACTAAACTAGGAGATTGCAGATATCCTAAGCCTGGTAAAAACACAATTACTATTACTGTAAATAGTGACTTGCATAAATTGCAATTCCTTATTACTACAATTCATGAATTGGCGCACGCTAAAACTTTTAGAGAGTATAAATATACTGTTCCCGCTCATGGAAAGGAGTGGAAAGAAAACTTTAAACTGCTTTTTGAACCTTTACTCAAGGGGCCCATCCTTCAACAGGAAGAAATTCAAGTGGTCAGAGATATATTATCCAATGTAAAAGCTTCAAGTTGCAGTAATTCCGCATTGAATGAATTCTTATATAAGAAAGATGAAAATGTTGTTTTCTTAAAAGACATTCCTCTTGATGCAACATTTCAACTTAACAATAGAATTTTTAAAATCATTTCAAAAGCAAGAACTCGATATTTGTGCAAAGAAATTAACTCAAATAAACGTTACAAAATTCATGGTTTAGCCAATATCACAGTGATTAATTAGAGAAAATTATTTACTTTCGCGTCTCAACAGTGATAGAATGAATAATAATTACGTAGTAATAATGGCTGGTGGAATCGGGAGTAGATTCTGGCCAATGAGTACCTCCTCTAATCCTAAACAATTTCATGATGTTTTAGGAATAGGAAAAACATTATTGCAATTAACCGTAGAACGTTATCTCCCTATTTGTGCAGAAGAAAACATTCTTATTGTGACCAATGAAAGATATAAAACATTGGTTCAGGAGCAACTCCCAAACTTTAATGAAGATCAAATTCTTTTGGAACCAAGTAGAAAAAATACTGCTCCTTGCATAGCATATGCCTGTTATAAAATTCATTCTCAAAACAAAGATGCCAATATCATTGTTGCTCCAAGTGACCACTTAATTCTTAAAGAAGTTGAATTTCAAAAAACGATTAAATCTGCTTTAGAAAACACAGCTAAAAATAATTGTTTAATGACAATTGGTTTGAAGCCAAGCAGACCTGATACTGGCTATGGATATATTCAATTTGAACAGGGTGACTCCAATATTAGAAAAGTAAAAACATTTACTGAAAAACCTTCTTTAGACATTGCTCAAAGGTTTTTAGACAGTGGAGATTTTTACTGGAATTCAGGTATGTTTATATGGAGTGCCGCGTCCATAGTTGAAGCATTTGGGAAGTTATTACCAGAAATTGGCAAACTATTTTCTGAATTAAATGATGTTTACTATACTGAACAAGAAGAAACAGAAATCAATAAAATCTACCCTATTTGCAAGAACATTTCTATTGATTATGGGATCATGGAAAAAGCGAATAACGTAGAAGTAATCCTTGCCGATTTAGGTTGGAGTGACCTAGGGACATGGGGATCTCTTTATACACATATAGATAAAGATGAAAACAAAAATGCCATCGTGGGTAAAAATGTTTTAACCTATGATGCTAACGATAACATGGTACTAGTTCCAGACGAAAAACTAGTTGTCATTCAAGGTTTAAACGATTATATCGTTGTGGAAAGTAATGATACATTGCTGATTTGCAAAAAGCGTGATGAGCAAAAAATCAAACAATTTGTGACTGATATCAAATCAAAGAAAGGTGATAAATTTGTGTAAATAAATTTAATGCTATCTCAACACATCTTTTCTTTCTGCATCTAACCTTAGTAAGATAAATACCATAGCAGAAAATCCAAGAATTGCAGACCCACCCTTACTAAAAAAAGGCAAAGGAATTCCTATTACAGGGACAAGTCCTATTACCATACCTAAATTTATTAAAAAGTGAAAAAACATAATACTAGCAATACTATAAGCAAATATTCTTGTATACACACTCCGCTGTCGCTCTGCAATAATTATTGCTCGCAATAAGAACGCAACAAAAACACATATTAATACTAAACTACCTACAAATCCCCTTTCTTCAGCCCAAGAACAAAAAATAAAATCTGTAGATTGCTCAGGCACATGTTTAAATTTATTGTTACTCAAAGTTCCTTGCAAATATCCTTTACCAGATGCTTCACCTGAACCAATGGCCGACAACGCTTGATAAATATTATACCCAGCATCTTTTCTGTCTAATTTTAAACCAAACTGAATTTGAAACCTTGTTCTATGTCTGTTTTGAAAAACATTGTCGTATGCCCAATTGATGGACAATATAAACAACACAGCAAATATTGAACTCCAAATGATTGCAGGATAATAATTCTTTCTATACCTAGGCAACACAAATATTCTTGTAACTGCAAACCCCAATACTCCGAGTAAAATAACTAATCCTGCCAAAATATAATTACTAGAAAAGTAACCATCTGGTCTTGCCAATTCCACATAGTCTCTTGGGTTAAACTCCTCACCAGATGCTGTGATTGCCTCAATTGCTGCATTGTTGATTTCTACTGTTTCAAATGATGCTATATACACTGAAATCACTCCTATGATAAGTGAAAAGAAACCTAATAATAAAACATTACCCGAAAGCCCTTCTCTATACATCACAAAAATGAACGACATAAAAACGAGTCCTGTACCAGGATCAGGCTCTAAAACAATCAATACCATTGGACAGAAAAGCAATAAAAATACATTGAGTTTGGTTTTAAAATTTTCAATTCTCACACCAGTTGTACTCATATATTTAGCAAAAGCCATCGCACATGCTACTTTGGCAAATTCAGCAGGCTGTATGGTAAAACTACCTATTTTAAACCAAGAATGGGCTCCATTAATAGAGGGCATAAATAACACTAACACCAATAAAAAAACTACTACTCCATATATAATATAAGATGAGTTTTTAAGAAAAGTCCCTTCCATTAAAAGAATCATAATACCCATAAAAAGCGATATAAGAATCCAATAAAATTGTTTCCCGTAGTCTTCTTTCCAGGAAAATAATGATCCAATATCATCCCCCAAACTCGAAGCGTAAACTGTGGACAGCCCCATAACCACCAACGCTAAGTACAGCGCTAGAAACCACTTATCCATCCTTTTCCAAATATTTATACTTCTCAAAGTGCTCACTTATGTTTATTTAAAAACTTGATTTTTGGTTAAAATTGTTTCATTCAAAACTCTCAATTCTTTTTTCTTTCCTTTTTCTGACAGTTTCCCATTTAAATATTTCTCAATAACAAGACTAGCTATTGGTGCCGCCCAAGTCCCTCCCCAGGTTCCATACTCCACATAAACTGCCACAGCTATTTTGGGGTTTTCTTTTGGAGCAAATGCAATAAAAACAGAGTGATCGTTTGTAGTTGCATTTTGAACTGTTCCAGTCTTTCCACAAACACTTATACTATCAATCTGAGCTCTTCTTGCAGTACCATTAACCACAACCTGTTCCATAGCATTTACAATAGGTTCGAAATATTTCGCATCGACTACCGTGTAATGTTTTTCCAGATATTCTTCTCTTTTCTGACCATTTTCGCCAATTTTACGTACTAAATGCGGAGTATAATAATATCCTCTATTGGCAATTATAGCCGCCAAATTAGCCATTTGAATAGGAGCAACTCCAATTTCTCCCTCTCCAATACTATTGGAATAAATTGTACTAAAGGCCCATGAATATTTTCCATAAGGTTTATTGGGAGGGAATTCATTATCGTAATAATTTGCATCAGGAATATTGCCAGACTTTATCCCTGTTAAATCCGTATTTAACTTCACACCCAAACCAAAAGAGCGAACAGATTTCGCCCATTTTTCTATGCCTATCCTACTATCTTTGTAAACACTCGGATCCTCACCTCTTTGAATTAATCTTTTGTACACTTGATAAAAATATGGATTACAAGAATGCTGAATTGCAATCGAAACATTCGTTGGAGAAGGATGATTATGACAATTTATTAGCGATTTATTACATGCAAAAGGAGTATTTGCAGTAATCACACCTTCCTGCATTCCTATTAAAGCTTGAACCAATTTAAATATCGAACCTGGTCTATATGTATCATTATAGATACTTTTATTGATTAAAGGTTTTAAATTTAAAGTATCTTCTTTCGCTATTTTCGCATAATTCTTTCCTAAATCTCTACCCACAAATAATTCTGGATCATAAAAAGGAGCTGAAACCATTGATAAAATTTCTCCAGTTGCTGGCTCTATAGCAACAACGCATCCTATTTTATTGTGCATTAATGACTCCGCATATTTCTGCAAATCCAAATCCAATGTTGTATATAAATTGTGTCCAGCAACAGCACTTTCTTGTTCAATATCTACTTTCTCATTGCCCAATCTATCTTTCAAATAAGACACCACTCCTCTTCTACCCCGCAACTCTTTTTCATACACCAATTCAATACCTGTTTTCCCTATATAGTCCGTCATTTTATAATACGGTTCTTCACTTGCTTTATCTGCTAAATACTCCTTTTCGTTAATGATTCCAATATATCCTAACACATGAGCTGCAACATGTTCTGGGTATCCTCTTTGTGTATTTCTTTCTTCATGAAAACCTTTTTTAGAAGGCAATTGGAAAGCTATTTTACTATAATCTTCCTTATTCATTCCTTCTATAAATATTGAAGGTTTGTACGATGCATATGCTATTGCCTTATTAAGTTTTGTATCAAATTCCTCTCTTGTTAAGTCAAAAAAGTTTGCCAACTCATTCGTATCAACTTCACCAATCTCATCCGGAAAAACATATATATCGTATACCTGACTTGCTTCTACTAGTAACTTGCCATTTCTATCATAAATTAATCCTCGAGAAGGTTTAAGTGATTTTTCAGAATGTGTAATTTCCTCTGACCTTTTAGACCATTTATCATCCAATACTTGAATATACAATAAACGCACTATAAAAATGACGCCAATGGTAAATATGGTTAGAATTATAACCCACCTTCTATTTTGAAATGGATCCATTAATATTTATCAAATTTTATAAATGAAAAATGTAATAATATTAAAATGCTCATAGCCACAAAACTACTTACAAAAGCTTGAGACAACCTTAAGAAGAAAGAATCAAAGGTAAATGCTTCAAAGGCAAAAAACCAAAGATGATATATCAAACAAAGTATACCAATATAGACAAGGTATTTTACAGTCCCTACATTTCTAATTGTAATTGAAGACCCTGTATCAAATCCATCTCTAGGCAGAACAAAACCTACTAAATAATATCTAAAAAAAGATAATGCAACTGCCGCAGACGCATGCAAACCATATGTATCATAAAATGCATCTATGACTAATCCAAAAACCAATCCTATCAACATCGACAGAAGAGGATTAAACTTAACGGGTAAATCCAATATAATAACAAAATATATAAAAGGTGTAATCCACCAATTTGCAGCGCCCAACTCTAAGTTCTTTAAAGCGACTACTTGTAAGAGTATTACAAAAAGTAATTTGACAATATATCGGGTTATGGGATTCATTGTTGATACAATTCCATTGTTTGTTTTTCTATTTCCTGTTGATCTATTTTCTTAATATTTTTAACTACAGACACATTATAAATTGCAGAAAAATCTTCGATTAACCCAATTTTAATTTTCTGGTATGTTTGCCCAGACACAGGCTCTACCGCTAATACTTTCCCAACGGGTACTCCTTCTGGAAATATCCCAGCAGACCCTCTTGTCTCTATCAAATCTCCCACATCTACAGCAACACTAGAGGGGACATCTATAACTGTGGCCGTCAAGTAAGTATCGTCATCTTCCCAGACTACTCTACCAAACGTCATGGAAGTAGCATGTCTAATAGGTAGTACAAAATTGGCATTAATAATTGGCGTCACAGTAGAATAAGAATCATTACTTGCTATTGTTACCCCAACTATTCCCTTAGTTCCAATTACCCCCATATTAGGTTCAACCTTTAAATCTTCGCCAGCATTTATTGTTATGAAATTATGCTTCGGAGCAGTAATGCTACTATTGATCACCTTAGCCTTGATAAAATTGTATTGCTGAAAGTATATTGTATCATTAATAGTCATAAAGGATTTTCCTACCTCTATCTGACTTCCATATAATTGTTTCTTTTGAGAAAGATTCTCTTGCAGCAATTGTTCGTTTTCCTTTTTTAAATGAAAATAAGATGAAATGGAATGAGACAAATCATAAAAACCTCCCACTACAACATTGGAGGAACTTGCGATACTCGCTCTATGAAAAGCATTATTTCCTGAAAAAACAAGAATTAAACACAACACTTGAAGAAAGCAAAACATTAATACTACTTGAAACTTCTGTAAGAGTCTAATAATATTTTGCATAATTATCTTCTAAAAAACTCAGGAAATCCTTAAGCCTTAATTAAAAATTGGAATTTATCTACATTCTTTAAAGCGATGCCAGTACCTCTTGCTACAGCTCTCAACGGATCTTCAGCAATGTGAACAGGTAATTTTGTCTTTTGAGAAATTCGGATATCAAGCCCTCTCAACATCGAGCCTCCACCTGCCATGTAAATACCGGTCTTATAAATATCTGCCGAAAGTTCAGGCGGTGTCATTTCCAATGCACTCAAAATTGCTTCTTCAATTTTGGCAATTGATTTATCTAATGCATGCGCTATTTCTTGGTAAGACACATATATTTCTTTTGGTATACCCGTCATTAAATCTCTCCCTCTTACTGCGTAATCTGCAGGCGGATTATCTAGTTCAGGAATCGCAGCACCAACTTCAATTTTAATTTGTTCTGCAGTTCTTTCTCCAATTAAGATATTATGCTGTCTTCTCATGTAATCTTCTATATCAGCAGTAAAATCATCACCTGCAACTCTAATAGATTTGTCACAGACAATTCCACCTAAAGCAATCACCGCAATTTCCGAAGTACCTCCACCTATATCAATAATCATATTTCCCATTGGCTCTTCTACGTCCACACCTATACCAATCGCAGCAGCCATTGGTTCATGGATTAAGTAAACTTCCTTGCCTCCTGCATGTTCTGCACTATCTTGAACCGCTCTTTTTTCTACCTCTGTAATCCCAGAAGGAATACAAATAACCATTCTCAATGAAGGTGTGATTAACCTGTTTCCAGTTTTAATCATCTTAATCATTCCTCTAATCATGTGTTCTGCAGCTTGGAAATCTGCAATTACACCATCCTTCAAAGGTCGAACTGTTTTGATATTATCATGCACTTTTCCATGCATTTGCTGAGCTTTTCTACCTATTGCAATAATTTTATTGGTAGTTCTATCTATAGCAACAATCGATGGCTCATCTACAACAACTTTGTCATTGTGAATAATTAAGGTATTTGCCGTACCTAAATCGATTGCTATTTCTTGTGTAAAAACGTTAAATAATCCCATAATTGGACTTTTATTTCAAATATCAATTTTATTTCCCTAACTCTCTCAAAATACTAATTAATTGCTAATATTGGTTTATTAATCGCAATTAATGTTTAAAATGTCTCACTCCAGTCATAACCATAGACATTTCATGTTTATCACAATAATCAATAGACAATTGATCCTTGATTGATCCACCTGGTTGAACAACGGCTTTAATACCTGCATTATCCGCAATTTCCACACAATCAGGAAAAGGGAAGAAAGCGTCACTAGCCATTACAGCACCATTTAAGTCAAAATTAAATGATTTGGCTTTATGAATTGCTTGATTAAGCGCATCCACTCTAGATGTTTGCCCTGTTCCACTTGCTAAGAGTTGTCCATTTTTAGCCAATACAATTGTATTAGACTTAGTGTGTTTTACTATTTTGTTGGCAAAAAGTAAATCATCGATTTCACTAGAAGAAGGCTTAGTCTTAGTACAAGGATTCAAATCTGAAGCAACCTCAGTTTTTGCATCTTTATCCTGTACCAAATAACCGTTTAATGCAGTTCTAACTTGTCTATTAGGCATTGAAATCGCTTTTTGAGAAAGAATAATTCTATTCTTTTTAGATTTCAATATCTCCAAAGCATCGTCACTATATGACGGAGCAATAACAACCTCACAAAACAATGCATTTATTTCCTCTGCTGTAGATTTATCTATTGTTCTATTAGCGATTAAAACTCCTCCAAAAGAAGAAACAGGATCTCCTGCCAAAGCATCCTTATATGCTTCCAAAATCGTAGCACGTGTTGCCACACCACAAGCATTGTTATGCTTTAAGATGGCAAATGTTGGGTCTGCTTCTTTAAATTCTCCAATTAAATTCACTGCAGCATCAACATCCAATAAGTTATTGTATGACAATTCCTTTCCATGATGCTTTTCGAACAGTTCATCCAACTTCCCATAAAAAAATCCAGACTGATGTGGGTTTTCCCCATAACGCAATACATTTTCATCAGAAGAACTAACTTTTAGACTTCCATTATTAGCACTAAAATATTTATATATCTCACTATCGTAATGAGATGAGACATCAAAAGCTTTAGTTGCAAAAGACTTTCTATCTTCTATAGTTGTAAATCCTTGTTTTTCGTTCAACAAATCTAAAAACCTTGTATATTCCGACATTGCAGGTATAATCACAACATCCTTATAGTTTTTTGCAGCCGCTCTTATTAAAGATATACCTCCTATATCAATTTTTTCAATAATATCATCATGAGCCGCCCCGGAAGCGACAGTATCTTCAAATGGGTATAAATCCACTATAACCAAATCCAACTCTGGAATTTCGTATTCTTCCAATTGCGCTACATCACCTTCCAAAGCCCTTCTGCTTAAAATCCCCCCAAAAACTTTTGGATGAAGTGTTTTAACCCTTCCTCCTAAAATAGAAGGATAACTTGTCAAATCCTCTACAGGAACAACAGAAACCCCTAATCCTTCAATAAAAGATTGAGTACCACCTGTAGAATAGATTGTTACTCCTAACTCATTTAATTTTAATACAATTTTATCTAATCCAGATTTATCAAAAACAGAGATTAATGCACTCTTAATTTTATTCACTACCGACTACTTTTTTATTAATAAATATCAAAGTGCAATTTTAAGAACAAAATACCAATGTTAAGCACCAATTAGAGGGCTTTGTTGATAACTGAAAAAATTTGTTTATAACAAATTATCAGAAATAAAAAGACTAGTCACCAAACACAACTACAAGGCAAAGTAAAAAGTTGTTTCTTTTGATACTTTTTTGCTCAAAAAATTGTTTTTTAATTTAACAACAATAAAACGCAAGACGCAAAATCACTACCATCGATACATTTATTGGCTTAGACAATTAGAAAACACTACAATTCTAACACATAAAATGATTGTCCTATTTCAAAATAATTAACATCAATTATTCTGATAATGCTCATATAAATCAATTCTGATTTTATAAAATCAAATTAGTGTTTTCAAATATCAATTTGTAGTTGTATATTCGCAGCCTTAAATTTAAAAAACAAAATGGCAGTAATAGGTAAAATTAGAGAGAAATCAGGATTACTTGTTTTTATTGTGGGGCTTGGATTATTGTTATTCATCATCCCTTTTAATGAGATCATTCAAAAATTTCAAGGTTCTGGCGAGCAACCTATTGGAGAAATCAATGGTGAAGAAATCATGGACTCCGACTGGAACTTCAATGCTAGATCGCAAAACATGTTTCAAGGGTATGGTAACATTCCTGATGATTATAGAATCCAACAAGAAACACAATTGTGGAATCAGATGATTATTGATACTTTGTTGAAAACTGAAGTTGAAAAAATTGGACTTCAAGTTAGTCAGCAAGAATTAAACGATTACTTGATTTTAGGAGATTATCCAGATGACCAACTAAAAGAACAATTTTCTTATGAATTGACTGAAGGTGGTGAAAAAGTTTTCAGAAAAGATTCGGTAAAGAAATGGTATGATAGACTTATCACAGAGACGGCTTCTCTTACTGGAGATCAAGCGGTTCAACAAAAAAGAGCCATTTACCAAAATATTGAAGCACCTTTTAAAGTTAATAGACTTAAAAAGAAATATAATGCAATGGCAAAATATGCTGTAATTGCAACAAATAGCGAAACTTCAAAAAGTTTAATTGAAAAAAATGCTACTTTAGAAATAAGTTATGTAGCCAAAGAAGTAAATACTGTACCAGATGATTCTGTCAATGTTTCTGATGCTGACGTGAAAAATTATTACGAAAAGCATAAAAATGAAGCTAAATGGAAAATCGAAGATGATTACAGATCTTTTGATTATGTACTTATCGACATTGAACCAACAGATGCTGACAAAGAAGGAATCATGAAAAATTTAGAAAAAGTAAAAACGGCTTTTGCTAATGCTTCAAATGATTCTTCATTCGTAATGGCTAATTCTGACACTAAAATTGGCGCAAAACAACAAAACCCGCAAGCTTTGGATGTAATGCCTGCTAATGAGTTTGACAAATTTCAATCTACTTTTCCAATTGAAGTAAATAATGAGATTGCTAACGCCAAGAAAGGAGATGTAGTAGGACCATTTGCATACACAGGACAGGACGGAGTTGCTAAAGTTATTTTGGTGAAAGTTAGAGATGCTTTTTCAAGAAACGAAACTGAAGTTAGACATATTCTTATAGGAACTAAAACTAACGGACTTGAAGAGGGTGTAAATGACAAAGAAATTGCTGCTAAGGCAAAATTAGCAGACAGTATTGCTAATGTCTTAAGAGCAGACAATAGTAAATTTGCATTATTAGCAACTGAGTTTACAGATGACAAACAAGGTTTTGCTCAAAACAAAGGTTATTACAATGTTTATCCAGAGGCTGGATTGGTACCTGAATTTAAAAACTTTGCTTTGGAAGGGAATGTTGGAGACATTAAAAGTGTAAAAACAGATTATGGTTATCATGTTATGGAAATAACTAAAAGAGGTGAGTTCTCGCATAACTATATCGCTTTAATTGACAAAGAAGTTAAACCGAGTAAAGAAACTAAAATGTCAGTTTTTGAAATGCAAGGTTTAGCATTTATGGATGCTGCTCAAAAAAGTTTTGACAAGGCTGCTGAAGAATTTAATTTAGAACCGAAGAAAGATGAACTTAGATTATCTTATCCTTTGTCTAGAGATTTAGGATACGTAAAACCTTTAGTTGAATGGTCTTTTGCAGAAGGTAGAAAATCTGGCGAAGTATCAACACCAATAGAAACGAAAGATGGCAAATATTTAATTGCAAAACTTAAAGCTGTTGCCAATTATGGTTCTCCATCATTTGACGCTGTTAAAGATGGCATGAAAAAAGAGGTGTTGAAAACAAAGAAAATTGCATACATGCAAAACCTTGTTAAAAATGCAAAAACATTAGAAGAAGCATCTCAACTACTTACAGGAAGTGAATTAAGCGTCACTGAAAATACATTATCTTTAGACATGGATGCTTATCCAGGTAATGGCGCAGATGTTAAAGCAGTTGCCTCTACATTCCTTATCAAAAACACAAATGAAGTGAATGTAATTGAAGGAAATCAAGGGATTTACGTTGTTGTAGTTAAAAACAAAAATATAACACCTGCCCCAGTTGAGATTGCAGAACAAAAAGCATTGCTAACTAAAGAAAAACAGAATTATATTGAAAGTAATTTAGTATTGTCTCTGTTCAAAATGGCAGATGTAAAAGATTGGAGAATGAAAAGTCAAATCGCTTATTCGAATCAGAATAAGTAATTAATATATTACAGTTATAAAGACCGAGTTTACATTTTAAATTCGGTCTTTTTTTTGTCATATATTTTCTTTCAAAAAAAACAATAACATAATTAAATCTAATAGTAATGCAGCGCCTCCAAATATGAGTGACGCTGTATACTTTTTAGTAATAAACAAACCTAGAGACATAAAAGTTCCCAAAATAGTAACCCCAAAAATAACTTCATCTTTATCTCTTATGAATAACCCTATTAATAAAATAATAATCATGGCTGATATCGAAACGATTTGCGCAACCAATTGAAAATTGGAAACCAAAGACTTTTTATTATCTAGTTCCTTAATTATTTTCAAATCTTTTTCAAAGTCACTTTCTGAATTGGAAACACTTGGGACATCTTCACGCCATGGTTCTGGTTCTTCAAAAATTTCCAACTCTCTTTTCTTTATTTCAGATTTAATCAATTTCATTTGAATTTCAGACCATTGTGTCTTATTCTGACTCATATTTATAAGTTGTTCTGCAGACTTAGACCTAAGGGAAATTTCAAATTTTTCAGACATAGATTAAAAGAATTGATTATTGTTTTAAATAACTTAGATTTGTGAATATAGATATTTTAACAAAAACAAAACATGAAATTCGGTACAAAAGCAATTCATGGCGGGTTGAAACCTGACCCTTCCACCGGAGCAATAATGACTCCTATTTTTCAAACATCCACATACGTTCAAGAGGCTATTGGAGTCCATAAAGGATATGCCTATTCTAGATCTGCCAACCCTACTCGTTCCGCATTGGAAGCAAATCTTGCCGCCATAGAAAATGGCAAATTTGGCGCTGCATTTGGTTCTGGTCTTGCTGCTATAGACTGTGTCATCAAAATGCTAAATCCAGGAGATGAAATAATTTCAACAAATGACTTGTATGGAGGCACTTATAGAATATTCAAAACAATATTTGAAAAGTATGGAATAAAATTCCACTTTGTACCAATGGGAGACTTAAATGAGGTAAAGTCAAAAATCAATAACAATACTAAATTATTGTGGCTAGAAACACCTACTAATCCTACCATGCAAATAATAGACATAGTAGCCATGTCTGAAATAGCCAAATCTAACAATATACTTTTGGCTGTAGACAATACATTTGCAACACCCTACTTGCAACAGCCTCTAGACTTAGGAGCCGATATTGTAATGCATTCAGCAACAAAATATTTGGGAGGCCATTCAGACGTAGTTATGGGTGCGTTGATTTGCAATGATGAGAAAATAGCAAATGAGATTTATAGAATTCAAAATAGCAGTGGTGCAATTTGCGGGCCTATGGATGCTTTTTTAGTTTTAAGAGGAATCAAAACGTTACACCTCAGGATGAAACAACATTGTGAAAATGGGAAAATCATAGCCAATTTTCTAGTTAATCACCCTAAAGTTGACACAGTTTATTGGCCAGGATTGGAATCCCATCCTAATCATAATATAGCTAAAACACAGATGAAAGACTTTGGTGGAATGGTTTCTTTTTCATTGATTGGAGACAAAATGAAAGACGCTCATGATGTCCTAAATCGATGTGAAATTTTTGCACTGGCTGAATCACTAGGAGGAGTAGAATCCTTACTTGGGCACCCCGCTAGCATGACTCATGCTGCAATTCCAAAAGAAGAGAGAGAGAAAAATGGTATTTCAGATTCTTTAATAAGGCTTAGCGTTGGAATTGAAGATGCCGAAGATCTTATTGCAGATTTGCAATATGCACTAGCTTAGGCAACCATTATAAAAACATAGAGTTATTAAGTTATGATGATCAAAACATGTGGCCTACCGCTTATCACTTTAGGTTTGCACTTTATCATTTTTTTAACTTATTTTAAGACATAATTACATTAAACCAATTTAGAACCAAAATATGAAACGACTCAACAAAGCCTTATTTAGTTTATTACTATTAGGATTTTCCACATCGATTAGCGCTCAAACTACTCAGTTAGATCATTCTAACATGAGAGAAGGTGAAAGCGTTGAATACTGTACGACTCACAAGAAAATGATGGAAATGCTTAAAGATCCTGCTAAACTTAAAATTTGGCAAGCACAGCAAGTAGAAAAGCAGAAATCTAAAAACAATGGAACTGCTAAAAGTGCACAAAGAGGCGTAGTTTACACAATTCCAATCGTATTTCACGTACTTCATAATGGAGGTACTGAAAATATCTCAAATGCACAAATATTAGATGCTGTAGATATCTTGAATACTGATTTTAGACTACTAAATTCTGACGCGAATAATGTTGTTTCTGCGTTCCAAGGTTTGCCTGCAGATGCCGAAATTGAATTTGCTTTGGCTACCAAAGCTCCAGACGGAAGTTGTTTTAGTGGAATTACAAGAACTTTTGACCCTCTTACTAATGATGGTTCTAGTGGTACTGCCCAAGTTAACGCTATTAGAAATGGTAATGATGTTTATAATGGGACATGGCAAGAAAGAAAGTATTTAAATATTTTTGTTGTTAATGAAGCAGGAGGAGCCGCTGGATACACAATGAACCCATTCGGCACTGGTACTGGAATGAGCGGAATATGGATTCTTCACGACTATGTTGGTTCTATTGGAACAGGAGTAACAAGTAGAAGTAGAGCCTTAACTCATGAAGTTGGTCACTGGTTAAACCTATCACACACTTGGGGTAGTAATAATAATCCAGGTAACGCTTCTAGTTGTAGCACTGATGATGGAATTAGCGACACTCCAAATACAATAGGAGTAACTTCTTGCGCTTTAGGAGAAAATTCTTGTGGACCTCTAGCTAATGTGGAAAATTACATGGACTACTCGTACTGTTCTAAAATGTTTACACCTGGACAAGTAGATGAAATGAGAGATGCTTTAAATAGTAGTTATGGTGGCAGAAATAATATATGGACGACATCTAACCTTAATGCAGCAGGTGCGTCAGGTACTCCTGCTCTTTGCGCTGCTGAATTTAACGTGAGCCAACAAACAATTTGTTCGGGAAGTGTTGTTGACTTTACAGACGCTTCATTTAATGGCGTTACAGGATGGTCTTGGTCATTTCCTGGAGGAACACCTTCAACATCTACAGCTCAAAATCCAACAGTAACGTACAATACCTCTGGATCATATGCTGTGACTTTAGAAGTTACAAATGGTTCTTCTTCTGTTAACACTACTAAAACTGGATACATTAATGTTTTACCTGCAGGAAGATCAATTCCAATTTCAGAAGGTTTTGAAACTATGACATTACCAAATTCAGACTGGGAAGTATATAACCCAGATTCAGAAAATGGTTGGGAGATTACTTCAACTGTTGGTGCAACTGGTTCTAAATCTTTAAAATTGACAAATACGTCCAATGATGATGGAGATATTGATGAATTTATTAGTAGTAATATAGACCTTACCTCAGTTACCGATTTGGAAGTTTCTTTTAAATATGCTTTTGCTAAAAAGCAATCAACAAATTCTGATTATTTAAGAATCTGGGCATCTAGTGATTGTGGTGAAACATGGTCTGTAAGAAAAAATATTTCTTCAAGTAATATTGCTACTGCAAACAATACTTCATCTTCATTTACTCCTTCTAGTACTGAATGGAGAACTGAAACAATAACAAACATTTTGTCTTCTTTCTGGTCTGAAAACTTCAGACTTAGATTTCAATTTGTAAGTGGAGGTGGTAACAATGTGTACATTGATGATATCAATATATACGACCCTAACGCTGCTACTTCTAACGTTGATGAAATAGATGGCATTACTTTTTTTAAAGTTTACCCCAATCCTTCAAACGGTATAACTAACATCTCTTTAGATTCAAAATCTTCTAAAGAAGTTCAAATAGAAGTTACAGATATGATTGGTAAAAGAGTAATGACTGTTTATAATGGAAGTACTACTTCAGGAGAAAATCAATACACATTTAACTCCAATGAAATCAGTAAAGGTGTATATTTTGTAAATGTGGTTACCAACGATAATATGATTTCTAAAAAATTAATTATTGAATAATTTGTTATTATTAAAAAAAGGCGCTTTTAGCGCCTTTTTTTTTGTTCTATCATTTCCTCATTTTATCATTCATACAGCAAATACTTTGCCCTTGTATTGACCTTGAATGACGTGACTTCTTCTTGGAATGACTCCCAAATTTCTTCTGCAGTATTTCCAGCCTCAATCATTTTTCTAACATTCGCATCTCCTGTTAATAGTTTGAAAAAACCATCTTTTCTAAAGAAGTTACTTTTATCATCACATTGATCATAACTCGCAACAATCCAATACAAATATAATTTCTGATAATTTTTTAAATATTCATTTCCAAACTGAGTCAATTCAAAACCATAACACTTCTCCTCTTCCCTCTTAGGGTGTTTTGCTCCATACATTGGTTTAGGAGTAAATGAATAACCACTCGTTATATAAGGTGCTCCAAATTGCTGAAAAGGCAAATTAGTACCTCTCCCCACGCTCACATCAGTACCTTCAAACAAACATAAAGAAGGATAAAGATAAATTGATGCCATGTTGGGTAGGTTTGGAGAAGGCGCAACAGGCAATTCATAATAATCAGCATGTGAATAATTTAAGCACTTAATTATTTTTAGAGGACATTGAACCCCGTTTTTAAGCCATTTCTCACCATTTATCATTTGCGCATACTCGCCAATAGTCATCCCGTGAACAATTGGAACAGGATGCAATCCAATGAATGATTCACATCCTTTTTTCAAAATTGGACCATCAACATATTGTCCGTTGGGGTTGGGTCTATCCAATACAATAAAAAGTTTATCCTGTTCTGCACAAGCTTCCATCACATAATGCATTGTACTGATATAGGTATAAAATCTAACACCAACATCTTGTAAATCAAAAAGCACTACATCCACATCTTTTAGTTTATCCACAGAAGGCTTTCTATTACTCTTACCATATAATGACAAAATAGGCAAACCTGTTTTTGAATCTTTCTCATCATCCACTTTCTCCCCAGCATCCGCAACACCTCTAAAACCATGCTCTGGCGCAAATACCTTTACCAAATCAATTCCTAAAGACAGCAAAGTATCTACAGTATGTGTATTTCCTACAATTGAAGTCTGATTAGCAACAATAGCAACTTTTTTCCCCTTCAACACAGATATGTATGCATCCAAATTTTCTGCACCTGTTTTAATTTTGCCTTGCGCAGCAATTGTAAATACCGTAAAAAAGAGAAATAGGAGTGTAAATATTTTATTCATTTTATTTAAATTATTGATGTTATTCATTGTCTGTTTAATCACTTCAAAGATAATTTATATTTACTTTGTAAGTCAATTGTATTTTTCACAAGTTTAAATAGACCAATAGACATTTGAAAACAGAATATTTCATAGCAAAAAGAATGCTAAAAGGTGATTTTGAAAAACGAATTTCAAAACCTATAGTATTACTTGCTACTATTGGCATATCTCTAGGGATAGCCGTGATGTTAGTCTCTATGTCTGTTGCTGTCGGATTTCAAACAGAAGTGAGAGACAAAGTATTAGGGTTTGGCGGACATGTTCAGATTACAAAAGTTTTCTCTAACGATGCTCAGGAAACATCCAAAATGGAAAAAAACCAACCTTGGATTGCCGATATTCTGCAAGAAGAATCTGTAAAATCAATTCACCAAATAGCATATAAACCAGGAATTATCCAATCAAGAGAATCCGTTGACACCAATTCACTAGGACAAGATCTTCGAGATATGTCTGGAATGATATTTAAAGGAATTGGAAAAGATTACGATTATGATTTCCTAAGAAGTAATTTAAAAGCCGGAGATATTCCAATTTTTGAAAAGAAAGGAAGTAGAAATGACTCCATTCTTATATCCCAATTTACCGCCAATCAACTTCAAGTAAATGTAGGAGACAAAGTCACCTGTTTCTTTGTTTCGGATAATGGGCCTAAACAAAAAAACAAAGTTATTGGAGGTATATACGAAACGGGACTAGAAGATTTTGACAAAAAATTCTCTTTTATTGATATATATGAAATTAACAATATCAATGGTTGGGGAATAGAAACATATGTTGCTCTAGAGGAAGAATGCTTTAATAATTTATTGATTCTTAAAGCAAGCACTTTTGGCGGTAATGGAAACTATAGGTATCAATGGAATGGATCAAGTTACTCAGAAGCTGATAGAATCCCCATTTGTCTTGAAAGCGATACAACATTGATTACAATGGTTTCGTCTGACTTTGAGTACAGCAGTTATTTAGACCAACCCAAACAAGCGAGTATACCTGACACTGCATTTTTAACAATAATAACTGAAGCCAATGAAACCTGCGAATGTGCTTCAAAAAATGAGAACTTACAAGCGAACTATATCAATGATAGTGTAACTGAGTTTCTCACTAAAGGGAAAAAAATAACAACAATTTTAAGAACTTCAGGAGGAACCAATGAATACTACTGTGGTGGTTTTGAAGTCATCATGAAGGATTTTGAATCACTAAAGGATGGTAAGAAAACTGTACAATTTTATACGGACAATGTACTACATGTTCAAAGTATAACAGAAAGAAACCAAGATATCTTCAATTGGCTAAATATGTTAGATTTAAATGTTTATATTATCATTGGCTTGATGATTCTTGTTGCTGTAATTAATATGACCAGTGCACTTTTGGTCATTATTTTGGAAAGAACAAAAATGATTGGAATTTTAAAATCATTGGGGGCAAAAAACTGGTCCATTAGACAAATCTTTTTAATGAATGGAGGATTCATTATATTAAAAGGAATTCTATATGGCAATATTCTAGCATTTGGAATTATTATTTTTCAAAATGCAACAGGCTTCTTAACATTATCACAAAGTAATTATTATGTAAGTGTAGTACCTATGCATTATTTATTTTGGCAAACTATAGCAGTAAATCTTGGTGCTTATATTATTTGTAATTTAGCACTAATATTACCATCATATGTAATAACGAGAATAAGCCCAGTTACGGCTATAAAATTTGAATAATTCATGAAGATCACTTTAATATTTGTGGGCAAAACCGTAAAATCCTATTTAAAAGAAGGAGAAGCGGAATATGACAAAAGGCTGAAAAGATATATCAAAGTGGATGAAATTGTAATTCCAGAATTAAAAAATGCATCTAAACTTTCTGAATTAGAAATTAAAAGAAAAGAAGGCGAGTTTATTTTAGATAAATTATCCAATTCGGATGATGTTGTTTTATTGGATGATAAAGGTAAAGAGATGTCTTCGTTAGAAATGGCTAAATGGATTGATAAATTTCAAATTGGAGGATGTAAAAATTTGGTTTTTATTGTTGGAGGAGCTTATGGATTTTCTGATGACGTCTACACAAGGGCTCAACATAAACTTTCGTTATCTCAACTCACCTTTTCTCATCAAATGGTCAGAATGATATTTAAAGAACAATTATACAGAAGTTATTCAATCTTAAAAGGAGAACCTTATCATCACCAGTAATTATGATTAAGACATATAACCTCGGTACAATAAATTTTGAGATTTGGGAATGGATTTTAATTGGATTTATAATAGCTGCATCCTATTTTATCGGAGCACGTTTAAAAATAAAAAACATCCATAAAAATCCAGCTTATAAGTATTTAATTCCAGCTTTGATGTTTAAGATTTTCGCAGGGATATTTTTTGGATTGATCTATGTTTTTTACTATGGTGGAGGAGATACTATAAGTTATTATAGTAGTGCATTGCCTCTTATGCATCTTTTCTACGAAAACCCAAGTGATTATTTTGATATTATGTGGCATTCAACAGACATTACCAATCAATTTAGTAAAGATGAATGGGAAGCTTTCACTTTTAATGTATTTACACAACGAACCGGCATTCCTCTTAGTTATATATCTCATGACCCCAAAACATTTGCAGTAAGCAAACTAACCAGTATATTTTTAATCGTGACTAATGGTAGTTA